>JBDHLU010000078.1:0-20846 GCA_039656555.1 Gemmatimonadota bacterium
CCCGCGAACGGCAACGCGAGCGCCCCAACCCGTAGCCCCAACCACCCATCACCCCCGACTCCATCGAGAGCCAGAAACGCAAGGCCACCACATACCAACGCCGCGCCCATCACCAACCGCCATGCCGGTGCTTCGCCACCACGCCCGCCACGTTCGAAACCCCCAAAAACGAGTGCGAAGGGTACGAGTGCGGTCACATAGACCAACATCCAGATAGGCCGGACGGCCCACCACACTCCGCTCCCTGGTTCGAGTGTCAAACCAATATTGCCCACCAAGAGCGACAACCCCACGACCAGCGTCGATGCGGTGAGGTGCCATAGAAAGATCGTCATGATCATGCCGTTGACGAGCACGGTAGCCGTCCACCGTGCCGGCCGCACCAACCATCGCCGCGCCGGTGCCTCGACCGCGAGCAGCAAACCACTCTGGACCAGGCCCAGTGCAAGCATGGGCAGCTTTGGTGTCAACGAATTGCTCAACGCTTCGCCGGGTACGCTCACCATGCTGAGCGGGTACGGTCCGACAGTGACCATCAATACCAAAGCCACCGAGCCGAGCACCGCCCACGGAAGCGCGGTTCGCGGCCCGGCCATGCGCCCGTCATGCCAGGCGTACCCCAATTGATGCACGCTCAACCAAATGAAGGCATAGTTCGCCCAGCCCACCACCTGAAGGTCCGCGGCGAAGAACAAAGCGTCGTCGACCACCGCGGCGATGACGAGCACCCAAAACGATCCCATCCCAAACCGTTGCCACGCGGCGTACGTCAACGGGACGACGGCAACGACCATGATGTAGACCGCGAGGAACCACGTCGGCACGAGCGCCATTTGGGAACCGGCCTTGATCATCGCAGGGTCGACGCCCATCCGATGTGCCACCGCCGCGATCACCGCCCACGCGATCAACAGGGGCAGCACTGGGCCAATGAGACGTTGGAGCCGAGCGTTCAACCAGTCGGCGTAACTCCGTCCGTCTCGCCTTGCCGCATTCCACGACACACCGTTCGCAAAACCGCCGACGAGAAAAAAGACCGGCATGACTTGGAATACCCATGTGAGCCACTGCGTCCACGGGCGCTCGGCAAGCATGCTCGTGAGGGAGACCTGCCCGGCGTCGACGTACGGTGATGCGATGAGCCAGTGTCCTGAGATGACCGCCATGATGGATACCGCACGCAGGAAGTCGACGTAGCGGTTGCGGGTATCGGGCGTGCGATCGGCTGCAGTGGCAGCGACAGACCAGAGGCTCATCGGATTTGCGTTTCTCGGCTTGGGAGTTGCGGGTGCAGATGTAACTTCCCGGTCAATCGCAATCAAGAATCGTCGATCCTGGCCTACTCCTCCCGAAGCGCCTCCATCGGGTCGAGCCGCGCCGCGCGCCAGGCCGGCAAGGCACCGGCAGCCAGGGCCACGACGGCTAACACGATCGCGGACAGCGCGAGCGTCACTGGATCGGAGGCCGTAACCTCAAAGAGAAACGTCGCCAAGAGCCGGGTGCTCCCCAACGCAACGACCGACCCAAGAGCGACACCCAAGATCACCAAGCGACCCACTTCACCCAAAACCATTCTCAGCACCCGCGTGCGCGCGGCGCCCAAGGCTAACCGCACACCAATCTCGTTGCGACGGCTGGTGACGCGATACGAGAGGGTGCCGTACAAGCCGATCATGGCGAGGAGCAAGGCGACCGCACCAAAGAAACCAGAGAGCACCGCGAGTATTCGCGGCCGCGTTAGTGAGGCGGCCACTTGATCCGACAACGTCGTGAACCGCACCGAAATCATCGGATGCATTTCCTCGATCACGTTGGTCACCATTGGAGCTAGCGCCCGCGGGTCGCCTTCGGTCCGAAGCTGGAACTGGAGTGCGGTCCCAACTCCCGACTGGCTGAGCGGCAGGTACGCAATCGCGAGCGTCTCTTCATCGACCTCTTCATATTTGGTGTCCGCCACCACCCCTACCACTTCATACGTTTCCCCCTCGCCGCCCAATTCCGTTCGGAAGGTTCGCCCGAGGGGTTGCGGTTCGCCAAAGAACCGCCCTGCTGTGGTTTCGCTGATCACGGCCACCTTCGCCGATCCTTGGACGTCGCGCGCATCGAAATCCCTCCCGGCGCGAAGCGGCGTCCTCAGCGTGTGGAAGTAGTCGTCGCTCGTGCTGTTGAACCATACTAGCGCATCACGATCTTCTGGTGGCGTGTATCCGTCGACAAACATGTAGTTGTTCCAGGCCCGATTGCTGATCGGTGTAAGCCTAGCGGCGCTCGCGGAACTGACTCCGGGCAGAGCCCGCATGCGCTCGAGGAGTTCCCGACCCACGACGCGTGATTCTTCGGGCGAGTAGCCTACGTTGCGATTGTCGGTGGAGACGAGCAGGACGCCGTTGCGGTCGAAGCCGGTATCGATGGTAAGTAATCGTGTCAGAGTCCCGATCAACAGCCCGGCTCCCACCACCAGGGATAGGGACAACGCAAGCTGCCCGACCACGAGCACCTTTCCAGTGGCGAACCGCACGTGCCGATCGGTGACGCCGCGTCCAGCGGTGCGGAGTGCTGCCTGCGGCGCAATGCCAGTCGCGCGCCAGGCCGGCGCGAGACCGAACAACACGCCGGTCGCCGTTGCAATCGCAAGCGTGAAACCCAAGACCCGCATGTCCAAGCTGAGATCGAGCCACAAGCCGCCGCTCGCGGAAAGCATGCGCACCAAGAAGACGCTGGCCCAACGCGCAAACGCCACAGCGACCACGGCACCGAGCAGCGAAAGTAGCAGGCTCTCCGTCACGAGTTGCCTGACGAGACGCCACCGCCCGGATCCGATCGCGCGCCGGATGGCCACCTCGTGCTGCCGCTTGGTCGCTCGGGCGAGCAACAGGTTGGCGACGTTGCCACACGCGATCAGGAGAACCACCCCCACGACACCCATCAAGACGAGGAGCGCCTCGCGATATTGGCGTCGCAAGGAGGAGACGCCGTTGGGAACCGCCCGCACGCCGAGCGTATACTCTCCATAGCGCTGTTGAGCTTCGGCTCCCCAATGCTGCGGCACCGTCACACCGAAAATGCGGGGCGCCAGCGTGGCCAGGCGGGCGCCCGCCTGTGCCGTGGTCAACCCACGTGCGGGGCGGCCCATGATCCGAATGAACCACGAGCTCCTCGCATCCAGGTCGGTACTTCCGGGATAGACGATCGGCTCTGTACAGAGAGGGGTGTACACGTCGCTAGCGATCCCGACATCGACACCGGAGAACGCAGGGTCGACGACGCCAACGAGGTCGAAGGGGTGCCCGTCCAGCATGATCGTTCCACCGACCGCGCCCGGCGCTCCACCGTATTCGCGTTGCCAGAATCCATGACTCACCACCGCTACCGCCGGACAGCCTCTAAAATCATCGCTCGGCAAGAGCGTTCGGCCGATCACTGGTCGCACACCGAGGACCTGGAAGAATTCCCCGCTCACCCAATACCCTGCCACGTTTCGGACTTCGCCCCCAGTGGCCAAGTTGAAGTCGCGCCCACTGTAAGAGAACGCGCCAGACAAGGCGTCCTGCTGCTCGCGAAGCTCCTCCCACAGGGGATTCGTGAAGTATGTACGGGTGTTTTCGCTACTCCCGAACGTGAGGAGGAGCAACTCCTGGGGATTCTCCACCGGCAGTGTGCGCATGACCAGCGCATTGAGCAGGCTGAAGATCGCGGTGTTCGCACCGATACCGAGGCCGAGGGACATGATCGCGACGACGGCAAAGCCCGGACTTTTTCGAAGTGCGCGGAACGCGTATCGCAGGTCCGCCAGGACCGACTCCAACCAAAGGAGCACGTCTTGCCCATAGGTCCGTTCGCGCTGGAGGGTGGGATTGCCGAACCGGAGCCTGGCCTCGCGCGTCGCCTCCGCCTCGCTCATACCCTCCGCCATCAAATCGTCAACGCGCTCGGCCAAGTGAAACGCCATCTCGCGCTCGATGTCGCGCGCGAGTCGGTCGCGGCGAGTCATGTTCAAGAGTCTGTGATACCACGCCATCAGATCGAGTCCTCTCTACGCGTACCGCAGTACGCGGCCAACGCCCTTGGTCAACCGCTCCCAGCTCTCGTGTTCCTTCTCGAGTTGTCTTCTCCCGGCGGGGGTCAACGAGTAGAAACGCGCCTGGCGGTTCTTGTCAGTGGTGCCCCATTCGCTGCGGAGCCATCCCTCTTGCTCCATGCGGTGGAGTGCGGGATACAAAGACCCTTCCTCAACGCGGAGCAGGTCGGCCGAGACATCCCGGATATGGGAGGTAATGGCGTACCCGTGAAGGCGCGGCCGAGCCGAGAGCGTGCGGAGCACCAAGAGCGCCAGTGTTCCCTGCAGGATATCGTTCTTCTGTTTCGCCATTCTCTACCTAGCTAGCTATACCTAACTAACTAGGGTAATGAGGTTCCAGCCGTTGTCAACCACTGGTACGCCAGCCCCGTTTGCCTCTCACGAATCATTCACCCGGGCCCTATACTCGGCGACGATGGGAATCCTACTCCTCGTGATCGGTGCAATCGGGTTGGCCTCGGGTGGCCTCAAGCTGCGGGAGCGCCCCCGCGCCCAAGTTGGACTCTCCCCCCTCACCATCGCCGAGTTCGTACTCGGCGCCATCACGTTGCTCGGTTCTGGGTTGGGACTGGCTAGCTTCAGGTCTCTCGCATGGACGATGGTATTCCTCGTACTCGGGACCGTAGTGTGGTCGTCGGTCGTGCATGCGCGGCACCTGCTCGCACACTACCGGAAACGGGACGAGTCGGCGTTGGAACGCTTCCAGGCGAGATTGGGCCAGTAGCAGGAACCGGCCATCTAGATAGTTCAAAACGGTGCAGCCTGACTCGTTTCGATGCACCCACCGAACGCAGAAAAAACTCAAGTCTTGGACTGGGTGGAACTTGCGGTTCCTTCGGTCATCGGAACGAGAATTGCGCTCAAGGATGACAGGTTGCGTTGTTTGCCCCTTCGACCACCACGACTCAGGAGACCCAATGCGATTCGCACGTATGGCCATGGCCGTCGCCGTCACCCTCACAACCACGGCCTGTGACAATGACGGCATCAGCGGCCTAGCGGATGACGAGGCGCTTGCGGGCCTCGCGTTCTCGAGAGCGATCACCATTTCCGAACTCGACTCCGTCATCGGAGAAGGGCCGATCCGGGTAGAGGTCGAGCTACGCGAGGGGGAACTCGTAGCACGTGAAGTGGAGATCGAGACCCCAGATGAACTGACCGACGATGAGGAAATCGAAAGTCGAATCACCGCGATCTCCGTGTCCAGTGGGCAGGGAACGATCGAACTCGCGCTCGCGGGTGGCTTTCCCGTCGATTTCGACTCATCCACGGAATTCGAAGGCAAGGACGGCGAAGACCTCACGCTGGACGACTTCGTGACCTATGTACAAGAGGAACTGGCCGCCGGCCGTGAGCCTGTGGTCGAAGCAAAACGGCACGCAGCGAACCCGCCACAAGACCCTACTGATCCAACGTTCACGGCGACGAAGTTGGAGTTGGATGACGATGACGAGGATAGTAACGACAAGATCGAACTGAACATCGACAGCGACAATCTGGACGTACTGACCACACCTCCACCTGACGCCCAAATCACGATGCTGGGTATCGTCATCGATGTCGACACGACCAACGGTATCACCGAAATCGAGCACGAAGAAGATCACGTCAGGGATGAACGCAAGTTCAAAGATCTCGTCCAGTCGGTTGATGTGGCCGACAGCACGTTCACGCTCCAAAACGGCACGGTGCTTCGAGTTGTCGAAAGCACCACGATCAAACACAGCAGTGATGGTCTCGAGTCACTGCAGGCAGTGGCAGATGCTCTCGACGCCGGATTGGATGTCCGCGCAAAGGGGAAGGCCATTGTCGACCCGAACGATCCGAACACGTTGGTCACCGTGAAGGTGAAGTTCAAGGTGACCGATCACATCACCCTCGAAACATTCGTAGACATTCTCGAAAATGGCCCTACACGGGTCGAAGTGTCGCTCCTGGCTGACCAACTCGTGGCGCGGGAGGTGGAGATCGAGACGACCGACAAGCTAGCTGACGATGAGGAAATCGAGAGCCGCATCTCGAGCATCACTGGATCAGGCGGCCAAGGGAGTCTGGGCCTGACCCTCAATAGTGGCTTCACCGTAGACTTCGATTCCTCTACTGAGTTTGAGGGACCCGACGGCGAGGACTTTACGTTCGACGAGTTCATCGCCTGGGTGGAGGCTGAATTGGCAGCGGGCCGGCACCCCTCTGTTGAAGCCAAACGTCCGGCACCGACCACGCCACAGGACCCCACGGCGTCAACGTTCTTCGCAACCGAGGTGGAACTAGATCACGATGGTGGGAAAGACAAACTCGAGATCAATATCGACAGCGACAATCTAGACGTGTTGATGAGCCCACCTCCAGATGCGCAACTGGTCATGCTCGGTATCGTCATCGACATCGACACGACCAACGGTGTTACAGAGCTCGAGCAGAAACATTAGGTAGGTCGGACAACGCGGTGAGTGCCTCAACTGGACGGGCTCACCGCGTACATCGAAGGGCATCGCAAGAAGAAGTGAGGTCAGTCGCCTGGATTTCCCTTGAGCCGTCGTAACAACGTCGTGCCGGTGTCCGACACCACCCGCATGCGTTCTTCCAGAACCATGATCTCTCCCTGGAAGTGCGTGTCGTCGCGAAGATAGCGCGCTAGGTCGGTCAACGTGCTTTGCAATTCCCGTGTCTGTACTCCCGCCTGCTCGCCACGCTCCGCCAACACCCGGAACCGCTCTAGGACACGGCGTAACCCTCCGGCTACCGGACTCGACGAATCTTCCAACGCCTCGAGTACCAGCTCGACGGCCTCCAGAGCCTCGGCCGACGGTCCCGCCACCAACGGGTGCAGGGTGACAACCTGCTCCAACGCCCGCGCACTCGTTCCCTGCAAGGTCTCGAGCTGCCCGCCCATCTGCCCACTCACCTGACACAGCCGATCGTTCACTGCCACGACCTTGCGGAGGACATCGTCCAAGTCCTCGACGAGGTGACCCACGCGTTCCAGGAAATGATTGAGATCGATCGCCAGCTCACCGAATTCATCATCCGACTTAGCTTCGGCCCGTTGCGAAAGGTCCAAGCGACCCTTGGCGAGACGGGACACGGTGGCGCGAAGCCGCAGCAGTGGTTGCATGCGCATCCGTAATAAGAGGAATAGGATGATCGTGTGGACGATGACGTTGGCCATGGCAACCACAGACACAACGCCAGCCTCGCGCCAAAATTCAGCGAATTTGTGCGACCGGTACCTGCGAACCGTGACCCAGCCCAGCGATTCGCCAATTTCCGCGGTCACGTGACAGGTGCGACAGAATTGCTCGGCGGTGAGATCGACCTTTACCTCGTGGTGGGCACCAGCCGACCAGTCGCCCGGAATCCCCCGCGCTTCTACGCCGAACACCCGCCGGATCGACTCAACAGTAATCAAAGACGGCTCGATCGCGACCTCGTAGCCGAGGTCTTCATGATTGCGTTTGAGAATGGGATACACGGTTCGCGCCGCCACTGGCCCGCCTTCATTCAGCATGATGTCGCGCACATCCGACGCCAGCCGCTCCGCCACCAGTTTCGTGGCGTCCCTTTCCTGGACCTCGTACTGCCGCCAAGCCAGGGCCGCCCTGCCCCCGAGCTCGACCCCGGCAATCACGGTGAGCACGATGAGAAAATCACGGATCATCCGAATGACAAATGAGCGGTCGAACTGCCCTGGGACGGGGTCGGGCACAGTGGTCCTTTGTGGAGTTTATGCCATAACGCCGGGTGGGGGTCGAAGGTTCGGGAACCCATGACTCCTCGCCGTGGTTTCCCTCACAGCCCAACCCACCAGCCCGCCATGCGCCCCAAAACTCGGCCATACCAGTTCTACGACACCGCCATCTCGATCTGTTCTAAATGTTTCAGGCGGGTGGACGCCAAGATCGTGTTTCAGGACGGGGCGGTGTGGATGCTGAAGCACTGCGTCGACCATGGCCGGGAGCGCGTGCTTTTGGCCGACGACATCGATTACTACCGAAGGGCGCGGGAGGTCTTCGTTAAGACCCCGGAGCAGGTGCAGCGCTACAACACCCCGACGCGCTATGGCTGCCCGTACGACTGCGGCATCTGCCCCGATCACGAACAGCACGGGTGCAACCTGATCATCGAGGTCACGGACGCTTGCAACCTCCGGTGCCCGACGTGCTATGCCAACAGTGGACCTGAGCGGCTCACCCACCGACCGTTGGAACAGATCGAGCGGATGCTCGACCTCGCTATCGCTAACGAGACCGAACCATCAGTCGTGCAGATCTCGGGTGGTGAACCAACGATCCATCCCCAGTTTTTCGAGATCCTCGAGGCCGCTCGACGGCGACCCATCACGCACCTCATGGTCAACACCAACGGCATCCGCATTGCCACCGAAGACGGATTCGCGGAACGCCTTGCCGAGTACGATGAGGACTTCGAGATCTATCTCCAGTTCGATTCGTTCAAGCGCGACGCGGTGATGGCACTCCGCGGCGCGGACACGCGATCGGTCCACGAACGCGCGCTGGATAAACTGAACGAGCTCAACCTCTCGACCACCCTCGTCGCCACGATCCGCCGAGGGCTCAATGACGACGAGCTTGGGGCCATCGTCGAGTTTGCCAAGGACCAACCATGTGTGCGCGGGGTAACCTTCCAACCCGTACAGGCAGCCGGACGTCTCGAAAACTATGACGACGGCTACAGTGCGACTCGCGATCGCCTCACGCTCACGGAAGTGCGTCGGCGAATTCTGGAACAGACCGACCTGTTTGCCCCGGAAGACATCATTCCCGTCCCGTGCCACGCCGACAACGTGGCTATGGCCTACGCGCTCAAGTTGGATGGCCGGTTCATTCCTCTTACCGGGTTGATCGACCCTCAGTTACTTATCGAGGGCGGGCGCAACACGATCAACTACGAGGATGAACCGGCCATTCGCGACAGCCTGTTCGAGTTGTTCTCGACCGCTCACTCACCCAAAGGTCAGGCATCGTCGCTCACGAATTTTTTCCATCGGGTATCGACGGCCGCGTCACTACGAAACATCAGCTACCAGAATGTGTTTCGCGTGCTGATCGTCCAGTTCATCG
Organism: Gemmatimonadota bacterium; assembly: GCA_039656555.1. Lineage (GTDB taxonomy): Bacteria > Gemmatimonadota > Gemmatimonadetes > Gemmatimonadales > GWC2-71-9 > CAMYLY01. The sequence continues at coordinate 9,160 of JBDHLU010000078.1, forward strand.
ACGCACACTCCTTCGATCTACGATCGATCAAGAAGACGTGCGTGCATATCGTACACCCGGACGCGAAGCGGGTCATTCCGTTCGATACGTACAATTTGCTCTACCGAGATGGCCTCGAGGAGTCGGTGCTCGCCAAGATCCGTCACGAGCGTCGTCCCGACCTCGTGCAACTCTCTCGTAGCGGCGAGTTCGCTACCACGTGAACGTTCTGTTCACGGTGTTGGGTGGAGCGGTGACTGGTGGGGTGCTGCTGTGGCTCGTCTGGCGATGGGCCACTAGTGCCAACGTGATACGGGTGACTGCCACGGCCGACCTTCCAGTCGAGGGGTTTTCTCACGACCGATTTGAGCGCCTACTTCGGCGGTTCACCGACGGGAAAGGACAGCTGGATTACGACGCGTGGTATGCCGACGCGATGGCTCAACGCGAATTCGACACTTACCTGGCGAACCTCGCTGAAACCAGTCCGGATTCCGACCCAGCACGTTTCGCCGACTCGCCGGCGCGCCTCCGCTATTGGATGCACGCGTACAACGCCTTCGTCATCAAGGCAGTCTTGGTCCACTGGCCCCTTTCAGCCGTCACTGACGTCAAAGCGCCGATCGAAATGGTGAAGGGACTCGGGTTTTTCTACAAACTGCGTTTCGTTGCGGGAGGCGCGGTACTCTCGCTCTGGGAGATAGAACGGGAAAAAGTGTTCGCGTCTCACCACGACCCTCGCGCTCACTTCGTTCTAAATTGCGCGAGTGCCAGCTGCCCCGCTATCAGGCCCTCTCTACCCTCAGGGCCTGCGCTCGACGCGGCGCTTGCTGCTGCCGCCACCGAGTTCGTGAGCAACCCCGACAACGTGTCGATCGACCACGCGTCTCGCCGCATAAGGCTCTCGACCATCTTCAAGTGGTACGAGAAGGATTTCGTCCGCGATCTCGAACGTCGCGGTCTCCCGGCAAGTGAAGGCTCCCTGGACTACGTGCGCCACATCGCGCCGCCGGCGTTGCTCCAGGAATTGGAACGGGCCACCGGCTACGCCATTGAATACGTCGACTACGATTGGTCGATCAACGCTGCTGGGGCCGCATGACCGACACGATGGCCGCCTGTTGCGCCAACCTGTACGAGCTACCGATCGCACGTACGCTGCTCGGCACCAGCTTTCATCCCGGCGGGCCCGCCCTCACACGAGAACTCGCGCGCATGACGATCACGAGCCGCGAGTCACTGGTGCTCGACCTTGCTTCCGGCACCGGTGCCACGGCAAGAACCCTTGCCTCGGAAGTCGGCGCCACGGTAGTAGGGATCGAATACTCGAAACCGAACGCCGCCTTTGCGACAAACGCCACCGAACGCCTCTCGTGCACCTTCATGGCGGGCGACGTCCATGGCCTCCCACTGCCGGACGATACGTTCGACGTCGTCCTTTGCGAGTGCGCGCTCTGCACCTTCCGCGACCAGCCACAAGCACTCGAGGAGGCCATGCGCGTACTCAAGCCCGGGGGGCGGATCGGTATCTCTGACATGACACTCGAGGCCGTCGTACCGGAGCAACTCGACACAGTGATGTCTCACGTCCTCTGCATCGCGGGAGCCCACTCGGTCGAAGGGTACATGTCGCTGCTCGATAGCGCCGGCTTCACCAACATCCGCCATCACGACAGGCGGCAGGCGTTGGTGGAAATGGTGGATCAGATAGAGCGAAACATCACGCTCGCCGAACGACTTGCCGACGCCGGTGACACCGAACTCCCGTCGGAGTTGGACGATCCACGGCCGACGCTCGCCGCCGCGAGACGGTTCGTGGAGAACGGCGGATTGAGCTATTCCCTGTTTGCAGGGCGAAAACCGCACATAGAGCGGAAAGGCTAAGGCGCTGTTCGAGTTCTGGTGGGTCTTTCCGGCAGCCATCCTATTCTCCACGGTCGCGATCAGCTCCGGTGTTTCGGGCGCGCTCTTCTTCAGCCCGTTCTTCATTCTCGTGGTCGGATTGTCACCGGCTCAGGCCATCGGAGCTGGGCTGCTCACCGAGGTCTTCGGAATGGGAAACGGGCTCCGGTCGTACGTGCGGCAACGGCTGGTCGACTATGGCACGGCCCGGTGGACACTCCTGGGTGCGATCCCTGCGGTTGCCATCGGTGCCACCGTCGCCCATCGCATTCCCGGCTCGACGCTCAAGATCATCTTCGGGACGGGGCTCGTCATTCTCGCGGGCTTCCTCATCCTGTTTCCGTCTCCTGAGGCGAGCAAACCCGGTGCGCGAGAAGGTCCCTTGATCACGCGGAAATCGGAGGGCAAAGGCACAACGGTCATTCATGCGCGCGACGGCACGGTGTACGAGTACCCCACATGTTGGCGCGTCCCCGGAGTCTCGATGGCAGCGGTCGGCGGCCTCCTCACGGGTATGATCAGCGCCGGGCTCCCCGAAATCACCACGACGCAACTCATACTCCGATGTCAGGTTCCGGCCCGCGTTGCGGTCGCCACGAGTGTGTTCAGCCTTGCGATTACCGCGGTCGTTGGTGCCACCATTCATGCCCTGGCCGCTCAGCCGGCGTGGACCGTCGTGATGTGGAGTATCCCGGGCGTGCTGGTCGGCAGTACGTTGGGCAGCCGGCTGGGCCGCTACATCCCCGCGTCTCTCATGGAAAAGGTGCTGGGCGGAGTTTTTGCAGCTGTCGGAGTTTTGGTGTTGGTACTGGAGTTCGTGTGAGTGGCGTGATGATTTGCGAATAGCGAATTACGAGTTGTAGTAGATCGCAACTCGTGACTAGAACATTCCAACTCGACGACAAGACGAGGCGTGGCTGCTGGCAGTGTCCCTACCGCCCTCGCATCCGGGCCCACCCGATCAGAGCCTCTTCCAATTCCCGAGCCGTTGCTCCGATCGCCTCCACCACTTGTGAGGTGGGTCCGACGTCGGCCCCTTCCACAATGCGCAAGAGTGAACCGAGCGTTCCATTGAGCCGCGTGAGCCGAGTTTCCATTTCGAGCGCGTCACGATCTCTGCCGGCGTTGCGGCTGTCGGCCCTGAACGCGCGCACCTGCTCCAGTGCCATCATGTTGCGCTGCAAGAATGCGTACAACTCCATCGAGAGCCGGTGTTGGCGCCGGAGTTCGGCCGTCGACGTGGTCACCCGCGGGTCCATCTTCACCACGAGTTCCTGTTCGTAGACGGAACCGTCGACGGTAAGCCGCACGGTGTACCGCCCGGGTAGAGCCCAGGGCCCATACGGTTCGACCGGCGTGTTGTACACGACCGCCGAAATCGGATAACGGAACCGAAGCACGGCAGGGCGCGGGTAGTGCAGATCCCACACGAAACGATGCAATCCGGCTCCTGCGGACAAGACCTGTGGCGGCCTGGGCCAGTAGTCGGGCACGTTCTGCCCTTCGAGCGGCGGTTCTGGTTCGTCGGCACTCGAGTAGCGGCGCACTAGGCGTCCCGATTCTGTGAGAATTTCGAGTGTGACCAAACCGCGCGCGGCAGTGTTCAGGTAGTAGTTGACTACTGCACCGTCCGGCGGGTTTTCGCCGGCCGGCTCGCCCGGCGGGAGCGGCGTGTCCGTGTACCGGTTCCAGTCGAAGCGCCATGCCTGCTGCGGGGCAAACAGTACCGCCGCCTCGTTCAGGTGGTCGGGGGTAATCTGTCTGAGCGGGGTAATGTCGTCGAGAATCCAGAACCCACGCCCGTGTGTGCCAACCACGAGATCGTCGTCCTTGATCACGAGATCGCGAATCGACGTCGCTGGCATGTCGATGCGGAGCGACTGCCAGTGCTCGCCGTCGTCGAACGACACGTACACGGCCTGTTCCGTTCCGGCAAACAGGAGACCCGGGCGAACGGGATCTTCGCGCACCACGTTGACGGGGCCACCGTCAGGAATACCGTTGGCGATGTGCGTCCAGGTCGCACCGCCATCACGCGTGCGATAGATGTGTGGTCGCAGATCGTCCAGGCGAAGGGTGTTGATCGCAGCGTAAGCAGTGTTGGCATCCGTGTGCGACGCATCCATGAGCGAGACCTTGGCCCAGGGCCCAAGGTCCGGCGGCGTCACGTTCGTCCAGTTGGCACCGCCGTCACGCGTGAGATGAATCAGCCCATCGTCGGTCCCGACCCAGATGACGTCGATGTCCACGTACGACGGCGCGATCGTGTAGATGACGCCGCGTCGGGATGGGCGTGCCGGCCGTCCCCCACGATACTTGCCGACGCTCGCCGGCACCTCCCAAGTTTCGCGCGACAGGTCGGGACTGATTTGATCCCAACTGTTGCCACCGTTGGTCGTCTTCCACAGCGTGTTCGACGCGAAGTAGAGCGTGTGCGGATCGATCGGTGAAAACAGGATCGGCATCGTCCGTATGACCCTATAATCGCCGCTCCTAGTCGGACGCGGCCCGACGTTCTGTACCTGACCGGTACGCCGGTCGAACCGGGAGACCTTACCGCCGTACACGATGTCCGGATCGAGCGGATCCGGCGCCGCGTATCCATATTCTTCGATACCCACCGGACTCCACTCGCGGAACGTGATCTGGCCGTGATCTCCGCGGCTTTGCACGCAGGCCGACCCACTCTCCTGTTGTCCGCCGCACACACGATACGGAAACGCGTTGTCTGTCGTCACGTGATAGAACTGCGCCGTCGGCTGGTTGTACCACGAACTCCATGTCTCACCGCCATTCACGGTGACGATGGCACCTTGGTCGGCCGCGATGAGCATGATGTCCGGATTCGTCGGATTGATCCAAATGCGGTGATAGTCGTCGCCACCGGGCGCGCCCCGAATCGCGGTGAATGTGTGTCCGCCGTCGGTCGACTTCCAGACCACGATGCTCCCCGTAAACACTATGTCGGGATCGGTCGGATGCACCTTCACCTCGGCGAAGTCCGACCCGCGCTGCGTCACGCGACCGTCGTCGTTCACGTAAGACCAACTATCTCCGGCGTCGTCCGACCGGTAGAGCCCCCGGTTCTGCCGCGCGTCGACCGTGGCGAACAACCGGTTCGGCATGCTCGGTGCGACCGTGATGCCAATGCGTCCCAAACCGTCGTCCTCGAACGTCGGCAAACCGTTCACGATCTTGCGCCAGTTGTCGCCCCCGTCCGTCGACTTATAGACCGCGCTCTCGGGACCGCTGAACGCAGCGTTTTCCCACGGCCCCTGGCGCGCCTCCCACAACACCGCGTATACGGTCTGTGCGTCGGTCGGATCGAACACCACATCGACGCCCCCGGTGTTCTCGTCACGGTACAGCACTTTTTGGAAGGTCTGCCCGCCGTCCATCGACCGGAAAATGCCGCGCTCCTCGTTCGGCCCGTACGGGTGTCCCAAGACGGCCACAAAAAGTCGATCGGGGTCTGCGGGGTCAACGATGATCTGCGGAATCTGTTGCCCGTCGCGCAGGCCCAAGTGCGTCCACGTCTCGCCGGCATCCGTCGATTTGTAGATGCCGTCGCCCGTCGAGAGGTCGGGCCGCTGCAGGCCCTCGCCACTTCCCACGTAAATGATGTTCGGGTTGGACGGCGCCAATGCGATCGCGCCGATCGATCCGGTGGGCTGATCGTCGAAGATCGGGTGCCACGTGCGACCGAAGTCGGTGGTCTTCCAGACGCCACCGTTCACCACCCCAATGTAGAACACGTTCGGTTGATCAGGGATGCCGACCGCGGCTTTAGTCCGGCCGCCGCGGAACGGACCGATCATGCGCCAGTGCATTTCGTCGAACAGGTCCGACGGGAATTGTTGCGCCGCTAGCGGGGTTGAATCCCCTATGACTGCTACGGCACCGAGAACGATGAAGAATCTCTTGAATGTCGACATGGTGCTGGCACGTTTCTCAAAGATTTGGGACTGGTGAAACATGCCGATATGTCAGTGGAAGGGATAGTCACCCCTTGAACCTCCTCGTTCCGTATCACAACTTCGTTCGGCCACCACGGGGGAAGCATACCATGACCGAGTTCACTGCCTGGCGCCATCGCGCCGTTGGATTGTTCTTCATCGCCCTGACCACGCCAAATCTGCTCATTGCCCAAGACGGCAATGACACGCAGATGACGTTCGCACTGGCCGGCGATGCCATCATTAGCCAACGGCTCTCGCCGTTCGACGAACCCGAGTTCCTCTCGATGATCGACATCGTCCAGGACGCGGATCTGGCCTTCGTGAATCTCGAGGTGTTGTTCCACACGTATACCGAGGGTTACCCCGCCGCGCATTCCGGTGGGACGTGGATGGCAGCGCATCCGCGGCTCGCGCGGGAACTGACGTGGGCCGGCTTCGACATGGTGAGCCTAGCGAACAACCATACGATGGAAATCATCGAGCATCTGGCCGAGTTGTCGCAGCTGTATGGGGTCGAGATCGCGTACGATGTAGAGCGGAACGTTGGGGTGATTCGTTAACCTCATGCGAATCGCTTTCCTCTCGGCCGCGTCGTTGATCCTGCCCCAAGCGGTATTCGCCCAAACACCCCAGCTGATTCCCGCTCCCCAGCACCTCGAACTCGCCCAAGGCACTTTCACGCTCGGCCCCACGGTCATCGTAACCGCCAGCCCCCTGGGTGACGCCGAGCTGACTCGACTCGCCGAGGTGGCGGCGAACCTCATTGGCGCGACAACGAGCAACGTGGCGGACAGGCAGACCAGCGGGCCGGCCGTCAATCTGCGACTCATCCAAACGGTGGCCGCTGCCCCGGAAGCCTACACGCTCTCGGTCACGCCAGATGCGATCGACCTCTCGGCCTCCACCCACGCAGGCATCTTCTACGGCATCCAGACGCTCGCGCAACTCATCCCGACCGATGGGCGCAACGCAATTCCGGCCCTCATCATCCAGGACGCGCCGCGCTTCGCCTACCGCGGCATGCACCTGGACGTGGGCCGCCACTTCTTTTCCGTGGAGTTCGTCAAGCGGTACATCGACCTGATCGCGATGTACAAGATGAACACGTTCCACTGGCACCTTACCGAGGACCAGGGTTGGCGTATCGAGATTGCCCGCTACCCGCGGCTCACCGAGATCGGATCGTGCCGCGCCGAAACGATCGTCGAGCAGAACTTCGATCCCTACGTCGGCGACGGCGTGCCGCACTGTGGGTTTTACACGCAGGATGAGGTCCGCGACATAGTGTCCTACGCCACCGAGCGTTACATCACGGTCATCCCCGAGATCGAAATGCCTGGGCACTCACTTGCCGCCCTCGCCGCATACCCGGAATACGCGTGCACAGAAGGACCGTTCGAGGTAGGCACCGTCTGGGGTGTCCACGACGACATCTATTGCCCGAAGGAAGCAACGTTCGAGTTCCTCGAGAACGTGTTGGACGAGGTGATAAGCCTCTTTCCGAGCACATACATCCACATCGGGGGCGACGAGGCACCCAAGACGGCGTGGGAAGAGAGCGCGATTGCGCAAGAAGTGATACGCCGCGAAGGGCTCGCCGACGAGCACGAAGGCCGGCGGCTCATTGGATGGGACGAGATCCTGGAGGGTGGCCTGGCGCCCCAGGCGACCGTGATGTCGTGGCGCGGCACCGAAGGCGGGATCGCCGCGGCGCAGATGGGACACGACGTGATCATGGCGCCGAATTCGCACGTGTACTTCGACCACTACCAGTCGGCAGACCGCACCTACGAGCCCCTTGCCATCGGCGGATACACGCCGCTCTCCCAGGTCTACGAATACGAACCGATTCCAGACGAGCTGTCGGAGGCGGAAGCTCGACACATACTCGGCGCGCAGGCCAATCTCTGGACCGAATACATCGAGACCGAGGATTACGCCGAGTACATGGTGCTGCCAAGGATGTTGGCGCTGGCGGAAGTGTTGTGGTCTCCAAGGCAGAGTCGTGATTGGATTTCGTTTCTTGCACGACTACCAGGTCATTTTGCTCGCTTCGACGCGGCCGGATACAACTATCGGGTGCCGGACGTCGTCATTGCGACGACGGCTGGTGGAGTCGAGGGGGACGGGCTCACACTCGAGGATCGGGTTGTGGTGGGCATCGATGCGCCCATCGATGGGGAGATTCGGTACAGCACGGACCCTTCCCTGCCGTTCAGGGCTTGGGCGGTTTACACAGAGCCGGTGGAGTTGCGGGTCGATACGGGTGCGGTCTCGGTGTACGCCCGTGTAGTCCTTCATAGTGGCAAACGGAGCGCGACACGTTCGGCGACTTATAGCAAGGCCACGCTCCGGCCCCCCGAGGCAATCGACGAAGGTGCCGTGGTGCCTGGGCTCCAGTACGAATACTTCGAGGCGGAACTCACTTCGGTCAATCAGATCAGCGACGTCGCAGCCGGTTCGAGCGGCGTGGCCACGGACCTTGCCTTCCAAGGCGTGGAGCGTGAGGAGCAGTTCGGGCTCGCGTTTACCGGATATTTCCGGGCTGAGGAGGACGCGATCTACCGCTTCACCCTGACGTCGGATGATGGGAGCCGATTCTGGCTGGCCAATGTCTTCATGCTCGACAACGACGGGCTGCACGGTACGGTCTCGCGATCGGGATCGGTCGCACTCGCGCGCGGGCTGCACCCGATTCATGTGCGGTATTTCCAGGCCGGTGGAGGAAGCGCGTTTCGGATGACCTTTTCGGTGAATGGCGGAGAGGAACGGGCGGTGGAGGGGGCGGTTTTCCGGAATCGGTAACCTCACCCCCATCGACCTCACCCCCCAGCGACCATCGATTCGCAAACTCAGTACAGTCATCCCTAATACGAAGAGACGATCGCCTCGAGTACCTCTCCGGACTCGAGCCGAGCCAACCAGTTTGTCGTGTACACCCAATCCTTAAAAAGCGTCGCGAGATTGTTGGCCGTATTGGACTGGATGAACCGCACGAACTCGTCGGTGTCGCTGCCGGTCGACCGATAGGCACGGAAGTACTCTCCCATCACGGCATCGAAACGCGCCTCACCGAGTGTGCGGTACAGCGCGTACAACATGAGTGCGCCGGTCGAATACGAGAGACCGGTGAGTTGCCGATTACCATATTCGATCATTGGTACGGAAGCGCGCTCGGCATCATCAGCCAACTGGCTCACGAGACGGGTTGCCCGCGCCTCCATCACCTCGGCCAACGGTCGTCCACTGTCCTGCACCGCGGCCACACGATTCTGGAGAAACGTGGCCAACCCTTCGTTCCAGCGGACCGCTGGGGTGCCCGTATCTCGCGGGTGCCAAAAGTGCGCGAGTTCATGGTACACGGCGGTGAGGCCGCTCTGGTTCTGGAACGCATCGGCGGTTTGGATCACCCCCGCTCTGAGGCTCGCCTGGGAACCGAATCCTTCCGGGATTTCCATGATCGTAATTGCAGCGTCACGATCGATCGGACCAAACCAGTGGGAGTAGAGCTCCAGTGCTCCTTCGATGCCCCGCATCAACATCCCCGCCCCAGCGCTGTCTTCCAAAAAATGAAAGATCCGAACGTCGCCGCGCCTGAGAATCGCGTATGGCGCGATAGGGATGTTGAGGAACGGCACCGGCACCTGGCTCTCGAACTTCCAGGTGACCGTTTCGCCCGACTCGACGCGAGCCGACGGCTCGATGGCGGCAGCCACAACCTGATCCGACGGGACCGTGATGGCGAGCCCGAACGTGAAATCTAGCCTCGACATCGCACGGGTTTCCCTCCGACTGGGCACGCCGAGCATCGGAAACGCAAGCGCCTCGACGCGAAGGATGGTGAAATCACGATCGACGTGGTCGCGCACGTAGAGCATGCCGGTCTCAGTGTACGGGACCAGGTACCCTTCGTACGTCACGGCTATGCGAATGGAGGCACTCGGCGGCAAGGCACGGTCTAGGTCGATGTCGATTTGATTGATCTGGTAGTTCGGCCAGTCGGTGTAGCTCACCACCTCCTGCGTGAATCGGACGGCGCCGCGGTCCGCAACGATCTCGTTCACGCGCAACAGCCGACCAAGTTGGAGTGGGATAACGGAGACTGGCGCGCTGCCCCGATTCACGATGGTTAGCGTGGCTTTCCCTGCGATCGTTCCTTCTTCATAATCGATCGTGAGTTCCAACGCGATGTGGTCCATCGCAACCTGTGGCGCCAACGCGGCTGGCCCGACCTGTGCTAGGGTCGCAACCGCGACCGAAATCGCTCCGAACATGCGTGGCTCCTCTGAGTGTACAACGAACCACTACGGCGACGATGCTGGTAGTGTTTCGGATATCCTGGAGCGGGTTGGCATCCGGGGCCTGGCACACAACCCGGCCGCCTGGTAGACTCCTAGCTTCGAGCAACCCACTACCGACAACCGGAATCCACCTCATGAAAACCCGCCACACCCTTTCGGCCTTTGCGCTCTTTGGTTCCCTTTTTGCGCTGACGTCCTGCGCTCCGGAATCCGAAGAACAGCTAATCGAACGCGCTCGCGGTATCCACGACCGCGTCATCACCCTGGACACCCACAACGACATCAGTCCGACCAACTTTACGGCCGACCGAAACTATGCGACCGACCTGGGCAATCAGGTCAATCTGCCTAAGATGGAAGAAGGCGGCCTCGACGTTTCGTGGATGGTCGTCTACGTGGGGCAAGGCGACCTGGACGACGCCGGGTACGCAGAGGCGTACGAAACCGCCATCGCCAAGTTCGAAGCGATCCACCGGTTCACCGAAGAGATTGCGCCGGACCGAATCGAACTTGCCCTCACCTCGGACGACGTGCGTCGGATCTCGGCGAGCGGCAAGAAGGTGGCGATGATCGGTGTCGAAAATGCCTATTCAGTGGGATTGGATCTATCCAACATCGCGCGGTTCCAGGAATTGGGCGCGCGCTACATGTCCCTGTCGCACAACGGACACAGCCAGTTCTGCGATTCCAACACTGGTGAACGGGATGGCGTGTGGTTGCACAACGGTTTGAGCGACCTTGGCCGCGACGCCGTTGCCGAGTTGAATCGGGTGGGAATCATGATCGACCTGTCCCATCCCGCCAAGACGTCGAACCTCGAGACCATGGAACTATCACGGGCCCCGGTCATGGCATCGCACTCGTCGGCGCGCGCGCTGAACGACGTCAGCCGAAACCTGACTGACGAAGAACTGCTCGCGCTGAAAGAAAACGGTGGTGTGGTGCAGACCGTGGCGTTCCGAAGCTACGTCAACAGCGAAAAGAACTCGGCGAACCGCGAAGCCATGAACGCGCTGGACCAGAGTCTCGCGGGAGAGATGGGAATCGAACTTCTGAGCCGGCGCGAGATGTTTCAGTTGCCTGCTGAGGAACGGGAAGCCTACCGGGCCCAGATGGCGCACCTTCGGGAGATGGGAGCCTCACGCATCGAGACGGAGGTCAACGCCGTGGCGCCACCGGTGGATGTGGCCGACTTCGTGGATCACATCGACTACCTCGTGAGCTTGATCGGCCTCGAGCACGTCGGCATCAGCTCCGACTTCGACGGCGGTGGCGGGGTCGAAGGGTGGAACGACGCGTCGGAGACGTTCAACGTCACGTTGGAACTGGTGCGCCGAGGATATAACGAAGAAGAGATCGGCATGCTCTGGAGTGGGAACCTGCTTAGGGTGTTGGACGACGTGCAGCGCATTGCGGCGGAGATTCAGGCGGAAGGGTAAGGTCTGGACTGGGCTTCTGCGACCTCACCCCTATCGGCCCCCAACCATCCCGTCATACACGATCCCAACCCCCACGTCCGGCTCCATGAACCCGCCGCCCCATTTCG
>JBDHLU010000079.1:0-16606 GCA_039656555.1 Gemmatimonadota bacterium
TCGAACACCGCGGCGGAGTAGTGATGCCAGGAACAACACGAGGAGGGCCCAGAGCGAGACGACCTTGAGCAGGCTAGCGTCTTCCGCTATCAGGGCATCGAGTGGCGGGGTCGAGATGGTTCCGAAAATACCGTTGATCGCAAAGCCGAAGGCCACCGAAAACGTGATCAACGTGAGGGAGAAGGCCAGTGCCGCCTTCCATCCGTGGAGGCTGGACAACAGCCCGAACGTGGTGGCATTGGTGGCTGGCCCAGTGATGAGGAACGCGAGGGCCGCTCCGGGAGAAAGTCCACCGACCATGAGCGCGGCGACCAGCGGCGTGGCCGAAGATGCGCAGACGTAGGTCGGAACGCCGAGCAGGGCGAACAACAGCACATCGAGGCCGCCAGGAATTGAGGCAAGCCATCCGCCGGCCAGGAACGGTTCGATGGCTGCAGCGATCGCCAGTCCGAGCAGGATCCATGGGGCCGTGTGATCGACAACGTCGCCCAATCCGGTCTTGAGCCCTGCCCGGGCGCGTTCCCCGAACGTGGCCTGGTGGGCGGTGCCCACTGCCGTGCCGTCCGTTTCGACGGATGGAGGACTACTGGGGATCAGTCGGCCGACTAACCACCCTACCAACAGCGCGGCAAACGCGGCGGCAATCACACGAATCCACGTCATTTTCATGCCCAGGAGTGGCACGGACAGCAGGACCGCGTCGATCCCGAGTTCGGGGGTGGCTACGAGGAAGGCCATGGCCGCAGCGGCCGGTGCCCCCCGGGCTACCAGCGTCCGGTAGATCGGCACGACGCCGCACGAGCAGATTGGGAAGGGCAGGCCAACCACCGTTCCGCGAATGGCGGAAGACAGGCTTCCGCCTTTGGCGAGCCACCGGATCGAGGCTCCGGGCAGGAAAGCGTTCAAGGCTCCCGCAGCCAGGTAGGCGAGGACGAGGGCTGGGGCGCTGAGCAGAGCCAGCGCCATGAAGCGGCCGCCGAATGCCTGCACCGAGTCGACCGGAACGTCACCGGCGTTGGCGCGGGCAAGGATAACGAGCAGCGTGAACGCCAATACGCCGCCGGCCCCCTCGAACCGGCGCAACGCCGGGGTTTCGGGCACGGTCTTGTCGGGGTGTCCCTGGTGGAACACCACATGGATCAGCGACCCGCCTACGAACGCCTGGTATAGGGCGACGGTATTGCCGCCACTGCTGGCGAGGAGCCCAGCGCTCGTGCTGTAGCCCGCAACGGTGGCAACTACGAGTGAGCCGATCGCCAGTAAGGCGGCAGCAAGGCCGTACTTTGGCCGCACCAGCCACCAGATGGCGAGCCCCACGGGAATGCGATGCAGGGTAACGGCCAGTCCGAAGGGGAGGTCTCCCGCCTGACTGGCCGGGGCCAGGGCAGCACCGTCGAGGAGCGCGTGAAGGGCGAGTCCGCTGAAGGCGAAGATCAATGCGAAGGTATCGGCCCGTTGCGCGACGGCGCGGGCCGTCCTTTCCGCTATGGTCGGGAGCAGCAGGCCGAGTACGACTGCGATGACGGGTGCCGGGGTCCGCTGTTCAGCCGCAAAGGGAAACACGTGCAGGAACACGAGGCCGGGGACCGCGAGATACACGAACCCGTCGAGCAGCCGAAACGCACCGTGCTGGCGACGGAGCGCCGTGTACAAGGCCGGCCCCAAGAGCGGGGCAATCATTGCGGCGATCAAGTAACTCATGAGCGAACACGCATCTTCATGTGGGACGCCCGTTCGGGCAACCCCAAAACGTGCCCACGGCCGCATGGACCTGCGCTCGCGCCCATGGTGTACGTCCGGTTAATCTTCTAAACACCCGAGGAGGCTTCTCTTGAAACGCATTGTATTGCTGATGAGCATGGTCGGTTTCGCCGCGTGTGGTGGCGGTATCCAGATCCAGGCTGACTACAATCCCCAGCAGGATTTCTCAGGATATCACACATATCGGTGGGCCGACCGGACCCCGACCGGTGACGACGACCCCCGGGTCTTCAACGACATCATCAAAAGCCGTGTCCAATACGCGGTCGATAGCGTCATGAAGACCAAGGGCTTCCAGCGTGTGAGTTCAGGGAACGTCGACTTCCTGATGTCGTGGCACGGAGCGATCGACGGCAAGGCGTCGTACAACACGGTCAGCACCAACTACGGCTACGGATGGGGCGGGTATTACGGTGGCGGATGGGGTGGGGGCATGGGATCGTCTCGCACCTACGTGAATGAATGGGACGAAGGCACACTCATACTGCACGTCATTGATGCGGAGCAGAACGAATTGGTGTGGATGGGGACGGCGCAGGCCAAGCTCGACCAACCCCGGTCGCCGGAAGAAGCCCGCGAGCGAGACCTCGAATTAATGGAGCGTATGCTGGCGACGTTCCCCCCGAACTTAGAGAACTAGACAAATGGGCTGGCACGGTGATTGACCGTGCCAGCCCAATGCCACAGCTTCGCTCGCTTGGATTACGAGGGCCAGAAGCCGGCAAAAGACCCACCGGTCAGTAACCCATATGCCAGAGCGTCGATCAGGTACTTGGCGCTACTGCCCCATTTCCGGCCCCACCAGATTGATTCGCTGATCGTTCCGAATCCGTAGCACAGAAACGCGATGGTGCTTGCCATGCGAAACACGGCCCAATACTCGGCGCCACCCGCTACCGTTCGACCGGTCAAATACGCCACCATCACACCGATGAGCAACGAGAATGCGAACCATTGCCCAAGTTGCTTGCCAATGGCGGGCGGGCCGCTCGGCATGATCGTCATGAGACCGACCGGTCCCTTGTTGTACTTCTCGATCATCTCGGGCGTACCCATTTCTTTTGGACTGGGTGCCCACGGAAAGAAGTAGGTGCCGGGCTGAACGCCCGCGCTCCGGATCGCATCCGTGATGCCGTCCTCTCCGGAGAGTTGCGGGTAGTCGGAATTGTGGTACTTCAGCACCATGTGGACGATCGAGCTGGCAACGAACACGATGATGGCGGAAAGCACGATCGGTAGCCACAACGACATGATCCCTACCATGGGTATTCTCCTATTCGGGAGGTCGCGAAGGAGGGGCGCCTGTACAAGCACCTATTATGGGGATTCATTCCCGGTTCAGCCAGCCATTGGCCCCAACGTGCCGGCGTTCGCGCGCGTAGTGCGATAGGGATGATCAACACGAGAATCGAGAGCGACGACTGATGGGGCCTGCAGCGCTGGCTGTGGGCGCCGTGGTGTGGTTCGCCATCGCCGGAGTCGGGTTCGGGTATCTACTGGAACCCTTGTTGCGGCCTCTCGTGCGGAAGTCGTTGCGTACAATCAAGGCCGCGGACGGCATTCGCCATCCCGATCCGACTGACGGAGAAACAGCGACTTGGACGCGGCGTTGGAGTCGCATAAGTGGGTTCGTGGTGCTGTTTGCCGGTGCCGCCGTCATTGGCGGCTTGCCGGTTGAGGAGGGATTGCGACGCGGTCTCCTTGCGGGTTACGGCGGTGCGCTTCCGCTCCTGGGCTACGGTGTGCGCCTTCCCCGCCGCCGAACGAGGAGTTGACGTCTTCGCGACATTGAGCAGAATACCACCAGGGCGCAGAAAGAGAGGGGCTGAATGCGCGCAATTATTGGTTTGTTGGCGATCACCGTCGCGGTCGTAGGGGTTGGCTTGGTCGTGATGCGGGATGGGGGAGAAGGGCAACCTGTCCTAGGGCCGGTCGACGGCCATGACTTGCCCGGCATCGAGCTCGAGCGCGTCGCGGTTGGGATGGAGGCGCCGGATTTCTCACTGCGCGCGTTGTCGGGCGACGTCATCACGTTATCCGACTACCGCGGCAACAAGAACGTCGTACTCGTCTTCTACCGGGGACATTGGTGACCGTGGTGCGCTGGGCAGCTCGGGAAGCTGCGTAATCTCCTCACCGAAGAACAACGCATGACCACGGAGATCCTGGCACTGTCGGTCGATGGACCGGAGCAGCTCCAAATGATGGTGGATCGAATCTCCAAGGAAGACGGGGCGCTGCCGACCTACGCGTTTCTATCAGATCTGGGTCACAGAGTCATAGACCGATACGGACTGTTCAATCAGGACGATCCGAAGGGACGTTCGATCACGCACCCCGCAACATTTGTCATCGACAAGAATGGCGTGGTCCGGTACAAGTTCGTCGAGGTGAATTACAAGGTTCGTCCCACGAACGACGATCTGCTAGCCGAACTCGTGGCACTGGAGGAGTAGGGTGGCATCGCGTTCTCGGCGGGATTTTCTGGCTGAACTGGCCGCCGGGTCTGCAGCAGCGGCTGTGACCCCCACGATGCTCTCCGCTAACGTTACCAAGTCGATGCGGCGGATGCGCCGGTATTCCGCCAACGATCAAATCCAACTCGCCGTCATCGGTGCGGGCGGCATGGGCACCGAGGACGTAAAGACCGCGACGAGCATCGAAGGGGTGCGTTTGATTGCCGCGTGCGACTTGTACGATGGCCGGTTGGATGATGCGCAGGAGAAGTGGGGTGACGAATCACCAATCGATTTGACGAAAGACTATCGCGAGGTCCTTGCTCGCGACGACATCGACGCGGTCATCGTCGCGACGCCGGATCATTGGCATCGCCAGATCACGATCGACGCTCTCGAGGCTGGGAAGGGCGTGTATTGCGAGAAACCCATGGTGCATCGGGTTGCTCAAGGGCGTGATGTCATATCGGCACAGGAGCGTACCGGCACAACGCTCCAGATAGGAAGTCAGGGCATGAGCTCGCTGGGGAACGAAAAGGCCAAGACACTCTATGATGCCGGTGCCATTGGCGTCCTGAATTATGCGGAGGGATTCTGGGCCCGGAATTCCCCCGGTGGAGCGTGGCAATACGAGGTCCCCGACGACGCATCAGAAGAGACGGTCGATTGGGAACGGTTCCTAGGTGATGCCTCAAGTGCCGCTTTCGACCCGCTCAGGTTCTTTCGTTGGCGCAACTACCGGGACTACGGTACGGGAGTCGCCGGCGATCTCTTCGTCCACCTCTTCTCGAGCTTGCACTTCATCTTGGGGTCGACGGGGCCTGACCGGATCGTCGCAACCGGGGGCTTGCGGTTCTGGAAGGACGGGCGGGATGTGGCGGACGTGGTACTCGGAATGTTCGACTATCCCGAAACCGACAACCATCCGGTGTTCAACCTCTCCCTGCGTGTGAATTTCGTCGACGGTACTTCCGGCAACACGGTGTTGCGACTCGTCGGAAGCGAAGGGTCCATGGACATCACGTGGACCGAGGTCATCCTCCGGCTGAACAAGAAGCACGATCCGCTTGCCGCGCTGAGCAAAGAGGAAGTGGACGAGCGAGCGGTTCGGTACGGTGAACGAAAGCAGATGCTCCCGCCGGCCGAGGCCGTGTACAAAGCCGAGAATGGATACGAGGGCGCCCACGTCGACCACTTCATCAATTTTTTCGAAGGTGTCCGGACGGGTGCGCCAGTCACTGAAGATGCCACGTTCGGGTTTCGCGCAGCCGCGCCCGCGTTGTTGTGTAATGACAGTCTGTACGAGGAGCGGCCGATAGGGTGGGATCCGGAGGGGATGAAAGAGGTCGGTTGAGACGACCCTTCCTCGCCGCAGTGATGTACGCGTTCGCTGGGTGCTCCGGTCAGCGCGACGTTCCCCAACTTCCCAACACTCTCTCCCGCGACGAGCTGTCCGCTGGCTGGCAACTCTTGTTCGATGGTGTGACCATGAGTGGTTGGAAAGCCTACGGCAGCGGTGAGTTTCCGTCGGGTGGGTGGCAGGTGGACGACGGGATGTTGAGGGCGGGCGCGACCGGCGATAGCGCGGCCCCACGCGGCGACATCGTCACGGTGGCGGAGTTCGACAACTTCGAGTTGAGCTTCGAGTTCAAGATTACTCCGGTGGCCAATAGTGGTGTGTTTTACCGCGTCGTGGAGACGCCCGGGTTGGCCCTGTGGTCGGTGGCGCCGGAATTCCAGGTGTTGGATGGGCCAGCGTACGTAGACATCGACGGCTTCGACACCACCACGCATCTCACTGGGGACAACTACGATCTCCACGCCTCGCGCGTTCGAAATACCGCGCCGATGGGCGAATGGAACCACGCCCGTATAGTGGTTGACGGTGCGCACGTCGAGCACTGGCTCAACGGCGACCTCACCGTGCAGTACGAGTTGTGGACGTCGGAATGGGAGGCACTCGTGGCGCGCAGCAAGTTTGGGCCCTTCGAAGAGTACGGCCGCGCAAGACGTGGGCGCATCGGATTGCAAGATCATGATCCGGGCAACGTATGGTACCGTAACATCAAGATCAGGCCGATCTCATGAGGCTAGCTACGCTCGCGGTGGCGTTCTTGTGTCTCTTGACCGTGCCCGGCACCGGTGTGGCCCAAGTCGTGTCCATCTTCAATGGACGTGACCTGGAAGGGTGGCGAGTCCATGGTACCGAGCGGTGGTACGTCGAAGACGGCGAATTGGTGTGCGAAAGCGGTCCCGACAAACAGTATGGCTACCTCGCCACCGAGAAGGCCTACAAGGACTTCGACCTCACGCTCGAGTTCAGGCAAGACGCTGACGGCAATAGCGGCGTGTTCTTCCGCTCGTCGATCGAGGGCACGAGGATTACGGGTTGGCAGGTCGAGGTGGCCCCTCCCGGGCTCTATACGGGTGGGATCTACGAGTCCTACGGACGGGGCTGGTTGATTCAACCGGATCCTGACAGGGACGCGGCCCTGAGAATGGGCGAATGGAACACGATGCGGGTTCGCGTGGTGGGCGACCAGGTCACGACGTGGCTGAACGGCGTTCAGATGATCGACCTAGTAGACGCGAAGATTGGGAGCGCCACCGGCTCGATCGCACTCCAAATCCATGATGGAGGCGGAATTAGGGTCCGGTGGCGGAACATTCGGGTCGAGGAACTCGACTAGCCGGAACCTCCGGGACCCTCTGCCTGTTGCCACTGTGTGCCCGTCGCTTGACCGCGACTTGACTGCTCGATCGTAGCTTCCCAACGAAACGACGTCTCCGGGTGTCTATCCAAGTGAAACCCTATAGGGGCTGTGGCGTAGTAGGGAGTGGGTGGACAACTTCGACAATAAGAGAAAATGCGAAAATACATCGTTACACTGACCTTGGCCGCTTTGGCGGCCTGCTCGAACCCGCAGCAGGTATCGGTCGCTGGGGCTCCCGAAAAAGAAGCGACGGTCGTCCCGGCTCCGTTGGAAGCGGTATGGTGGGCCATCATCGACGTCGTCGCCGAGTACGACCTCGAACTAGCAACCATGGACCTTGGCCGGGGCTACATCCGGTCCGAGAGCACCGCCTTCGCGGACGCGGCTGTAGCAGATTATTGGGTATGCGCACCGGAACCCTCGAGTGAACCGGATGGCGTTTTGAGCATCCGGGCAGTCCCCGTCAATGACGGAGAGACGAGCCTGGAAGTCTCGGCCGTGCCGATTGCGCGAGACGGCCGGCTGTGCACGTCCAATGGTGTTTTAGAAGACGAGGTTAGCAATCGCGTGTTTCGACGCTGGCAGGAGTTGACAGCCGACCAGCAGTAAGAGCCCTGATCAGCTTCGGTTTTCCTTCTCCATCCCTACCATCGTTGTGAACGCTAGGAGTTTGGCCGCGGAATACCGGTAGGACCTTTCCCTGAACGCAACATAGCTCACAGCTGCAGCGAGGATACTCAACAGGAAGAGTTGTGTCCGTATGATTGGGAAGGGGCCAATATAGCCTGCGGCGTCGAGCGCTTCGACGGGGGCCCAGAAGGGGAGCACCAGAGCGAAGGCCGCCGAAGGAAGGATGAAACCGCGAGCCAAGCGGTATTGGTCGCGATAGACCTGGATTGCGTTCCACAAGCTGGGATTCCGAGCCATGATTTGGTAGCCGATTGCGTGCATGAATCCCCCGGCTTGCCGTGCTCTCGTAGCATCATCCGCACTGAGCACGTCGTCATACCGTGGCCCACCGGGAAAGGTTTCGAGGGCGTCCAAGGCGGTGAGGCGCTTCTTGACCGTGCCGCTTGCTAACACCTGGGTTTCCCAACGTTCTTTGACCTTGCGGAAGATCCCGCGAGATACCGTATGCATGACGAGGCCGAGGGCCACGGCTCCCGTGAACAAGAGGACGATCCCGAACACCCCCTGAATCCCAGTCCACGATGGCAATCCACTGAGGTTGAACGTGGGGGAGGCAACGTCGAACATCACGGCGACCCAAACGAGCGTGTAGAGGCCCTGAATCAGTGTGGTGACACCCAATGAGAATGGGCGCATCGGTCTTCCTCCCTGCTAGTATGAGATTTGGCGTCCTGCGTTACCGGGCTGCCCGTCCCTCCGGGCCCGATGCACGATAATGGATGTCGATCAGCGTGTCGACCGTTCTGGAGAGTCGGCTGATCGGGTCGGGTTATTTGGGCGGCGCAGGCGGATGCGTGCAATCACCGCGACATGATCGGACCCAACGTCCTCGCCGATCCACGCCCTGACGGGGATCCAATCGTGGTTCACAAGGACGTGGTCGATCCGTGCTCGGATCCACCCGTTCAACCGGGTGCCACCGAATCCGAACCCGACGCGGGAAAACCCGTTCTGCCAATCGGACCACGCGGCTCGATAGATTCGACTCTCGGTGGGAGTGTTGAAATCGCCTACAACGATGTGGGGGCCGTCGAATTGATCGACCCACCGCCGTGCCCGCCGCAACTCGATCTCTCGGAGCGCTGATTTCTCATCGAGCTTGGACGCACCGGACATGAGTTGGCCCGCCCGAATACGTTCGAACCCCGCGCGTGGTGTCTCGAGGTGCACATTGGTGACGAAGACGCGCTCGCCATCAATGTCCAGGAGTGCCGTGACGACGACGCCCGCTCCCCCCGCCTGTTTGAGACCCTCGTTTTCCATTTGCACTGCGTCCACGATGGGGAATCGGCTGATAAGGCAGAGCCTCGAGGTTTGGTCCGTGTGCCAGTCCAGCAGGCTGGCTACGGTCTGTGCGTAGTGACTACCACACTCCTGGATCGCGGCAACGTCAGCTCCCCAGGCATTGAGAAGCTCCACTGTGGACTTCGTCAATGATTCACCGCCCATCGCGTTGAAACTCGCGACAGTGATGTCGCGGGTCGGGTTGGGGCGAACGATGAGAC
Organism: Gemmatimonadota bacterium; assembly: GCA_039656555.1. Classification (GTDB taxonomy): domain Bacteria; phylum Gemmatimonadota; class Gemmatimonadetes; order Gemmatimonadales; family GWC2-71-9; genus CAMYLY01. The sequence goes on from JBDHLU010000079.1 coordinate 9,127, forward strand.
GGCGCCAGGCGACCTGCATTCCCATCACGGGTCCGATCACGATCAGACCAGCCACCGCCAGGGACGCAAGCAGCTGCCGATCCCAAAGGACCACGACCGGTACCAGGGCTGCCAGTGGGAGGAGCAGCACCCAGCGTGGTCCAAACAAGAGGGTCGTGGCTACCCACCACTGATCGGAGAGCGTCCAGAGCGCTGCCGCAGCTAAAACTGCGCCCACTAGATACCCGCCTGTGAGAATCCAAACCGCGCGGTCCCGTGGAGTGGTGCTTCGTGGTGCGGTAAGGTCGAGCAACCACCGTCCAATTCTCTTGAGCCGGGTCGGATCAACGTGCGCTTGGCAGGAGGGGCACCGCGCCGGTTGCCAGAATCGGCCGGTCCCAAGCCGCACACGATGCCGCTTCCTGCCACAGCGAACCACGATGGTTTCCGGACGAACACGGGCAAACAGTTGGCGGATCGAGGGCATTGGCAGAGCAAGGTACACGGATTCACTGGTGCTTGCGGGGTCCTGAACTCAAAGAAGCAGGATTGGAACCTTGGATCGACCGTGATGGTAGGGTAGGAGAACACTCCAAGCGTCTCAAACCCTATGTACCTTACGCGTCCTCCCTCCGAGTCCTAACTTCCAGTATGGTCGAACACCCCATGGCGACCGCGAAAGCGGTGACGGTTGGGGCACTCCTGTGCTTCGGTACTGTAACCGCCACCGCGCAATCCATCGGTGGCACTCTTTTCGATCGGAATACCAGGGTGCCGGTGGGTGGGGCGTACATCGTTCTGCTGAACGCGGATTCTCTCGAGATCGCGCGCGCTCTGACGGACGGACTTGGCCGGTTCCAGCTCCATGCTCCCAAAACGGGATCCTACATACTTCGGACCGAGGTAGTGGGATTCCTTTCCAGCGTCACCGAGCGCTTCGACCTGGGCGCTGATGGCGTCGCCGATCTCCAACTCGAAGCCGTCCCGATCCGGCTCAGGCTCGACCCTTTGTTCGTCCAGGGACAGGCGCGGGAGTGTCGCATCATTGGAGACCAGGCGATGGAGGTGCTCACCGTATGGGAGGAGGCACGGAAAGCCTTGGCAGCCGTTGCGTGGTCGGATATGCAAGAGGAGTTCATCAGCGAGCTGGAGCGCTTCGAGCGCACGTACAACTCATCGTTCGTCCTGCGCAGGGAGACGCGGACCAGTACGCCAACGCGGCACGTGATGCCCTTTAGGAGTCGATCGGTTGAGGAGTTGGAGGAATTCGGGTATGTCCTCCTTGAGGAGGACAGTGTGGTGTACGAGGCGCCCGACGCCGAGGTGTTTTTCTCTGCCCCGTTTCTACAGAATCATTGCTTCTGGCTCGAGCAAGACGGACAAGGACCGGGATCCCGTATCGGACTCAGGTTCGAACCGATCCGCGATAATGATCGCCCGGACGTGTCTGGGGTGTTTTGGCTCGACGGCGAGAATGGGGCGTTACAGCGACTGCAGCTTGCCTACGTCAACGTCGGCGCCTGGCAACGGGAACGGGGCGCCGGAGCGGAGTTGCGCTTTCAACAACTCCCCGATGGCCGGTGGTTCGTGGAGCGGTGGTGGATCCGCATGCCCATGGTGCGAAAGGTCGAGAGCCTGAAAGGACCGATTTGGGATTTTCCGGAGGCGGTGGTCGGGTTCGAGGAAGAGGGTGGTGAGGTCATGAAGGTCTATGCGGCTGACGGGCGCACGGTGTTTGCGCGTGACCGGGCAACCGTGTCGGGAGTCGTCGTAGATAGCACGACCGGGGCAGGTCTGTCCGGGGCATTCGTCAGCCTCCTGGGCACCGACTGGGTTACGATTAGCCAGCCGGATGGCAGATACTGGCTCACGGATCTGCCAGGGGGTCGGTACCAGCTCATCTTCACGCACCCGCGCTCAGAATTCTTCGGCATTTCCGACGAATGGCCGGTTCGTTTGCGAGAGAGTCGCGATTCGCAGGCAGATCTTGCCATTCCACCTCCGCATGTCATAGTCGAGCGCCGCTGTGGCGCCCGAGGCGCTGACGTCGGTTTGTTGCTCGGGTATGTACGAGATGAGCTGACGGATTCTGTTGTGTCGGGGGCCAACGTGCAGATTACCTGGCTCGAGTCGAGAGACGACGTTGAGTCACTCCGATCCCTCGGCGTCCAAACGGATTCCACTGGTGTGTACCGCGCGTGCGTTCCCCGTGGCGCGCCGCTGTCGGTGGAAGTGCATGTCGACGATACGTTACTCACGGCGGTCCCCGCTGTGTTCGAAGAGCGCCTGATCCGGGTGATCGACATTCGCGTCACGATGCCGGTGAGCGACCGCCAATAACGCTGGCCCAGCGGGGTAGGAATCCTTTGGTATCTTCCCGCCGTAGGTTAGGTGAGGTTCGAACCACTTCATGGGGACGTTTCTATGGATCCAATCCTGGCGGAGACGATCGCCCCGTTCTTGGCGATCTTTGGGATCGGCACGATGGTGTTGATCGGCATGAAGCTGCGCTACAACCACAAGGCCCGGATCGCTGATCGGTCCGGTAGTTCGGAAGATGCGGAGCGATTGAACGGCACTGTGGGCGACCTGATCGACGAGGTTCATTTGCTACGCGAAGGGCTCGCTGACCTCAACGAGCGAATGGAGTTCACCGAGCGTATGCTCACCCAAGGCAAGGCGAACGATCTGGGGAAGGTCGATACGCCGTCCCACTGATCCCCATCCACGACAGACTAGGTCGCGTTGATAGCATCTTCATGCTTTGTTTAGGTGACCCAGTCAGATTCATATATTATGAAGACCATCATCGAGCCGTTCCGCATCAAGGTCGTCGAACCGTTGCGAATGACAACGCCCGAGCATCGTGAGCGTGTTCTCCGCGACGCCCATTTCAATGTGTTCAACATTCATGCTCGTGACGTATTGATAGACCTCCTGACGGATAGCGGCACGGGAGCAATGAGCAGCCTGCAATGGTCCGCCATGATGCGGGGTGACGAATCCTATGCGGGCGGCGAGAGTTTTTTTCGATTTCGCGATACTCTCCACGATCTCACCGGTTTCGAACATATTCTGCCGACCCATCAGGGGCGGGCAAGCGAACGCATCCTGTTCGAACTGGTCGGCGGGCCTGGCAAAGTCGTTCCGAACAACAACCATTTCGACACCACTAGAGCGAACATCGAGCACTCTGGGGCCGAGGCTGTAGATCTAGTGATAGATGAGGCGTTGGACCCGCGTTGCCGCGTTCCTTTCAAAGGAAACATCGACATTGCGAAGCTCGAGGCGTTGATCGGGGAGGTTGGCGCAGCCCGAATTCCGCTGTGCATGGTCACCGTGACCAATAATTCGGACGGTGGGCAGCCGGTCAGCATGGAGAACCTCAAGCAAGTGCGCGCCATATGTGACCGCCACGGGATTCCGTTTTTCCTCGATGCCTGCCGCTTTGCCGAAAACGCCTACTTCATCAAAATACGCGAACCCGGCTACGCTGACCGCGACGTGCGTAGCATCGTACGAGAGATGTTCGATCTGGTAGACGGCGCTACCATCTCGGCGAAAAAGGATGGACTCGTGAACATCGGCGGTGTGTTGTTGTTGCGCGATGACACGTTGGCCGCGCAGGCGAGTTCGTTGTTGATCCTGACGGAGGGATTTGTCACCTACGGTGGGTTGGCTGGGCGCGACCTCGAGGCCATGGCACAGGGGTTCGAAGAGGTCGTGCAGGAGGACTACCTGGCGTACCGCATCCGCGCGACGGAGTACCTCGGTGAACAGTTGCTCGAGGTGGGCTATCAGATTATCGAGCCACCGGGTGGGCACGCGATCTATGTCGACGCGGCACATTGCTGTGATCATATCCCTGCGGAACGGTTTCCAGGGCAGGCTCTGGTCTGTGCGCTGTACCGGGAGGCCGGCATCAGAGCCGTCGAGGTAGGCAGCGTGATGTTTGGAGGCGAGGGCCACGACCCGCCTGCTTTGGAGCTCGTGCGGTTGGCAATTCCGCGGAGGGTTTACACGCAGAGCCACATCGACTACGTGATCGAGGCCAGTGCGGCCGTGTTCGAGCGGCGTCGGGAACTACCGGGCCTTCGTATTACCAACTCACCGCAGTACCTGCGGCATTTTACGGCAGAGTTTGAGGAGCTACGGGAATAGTGGGATGGTGGGATAGTCCACCATCCCACTATCCCATTCCACCTATCCGTTCGGATCCAGAATCCGATCTATCCGAACGATTGCATCTTCCAAATGATACTCCGTTGCCGTATCCAAATTCCGTCGGAGTGCAGATTGGATCTGTCCCTTCAACACGTTGAGTTCCCCACGCACGAAGGGCCGGATATCTGACTGGCTGACGTCCACGCGAGTAATGAACGCGGCGAAGAACGCGGGTGGAGTAGGGGGCTCTTCCGTCATCAACCAATGCATCCGTTCGAGATACCCGCGTTGCAGGTTGCGGCGGTATGGATCGATTGACGCGCCACGGCCCAGTTCGCGCCACACCGACTGGCGCAGGTCGGTCATCATCTCACCCAGTCCGTATGCGTCACCGCCCATTCGCGCCTCTGTTTCGATGAGACGCTGCATGCGGGACGGATCGAGTACCCTATTCACCACTCCCACCTGGCGCTGCCGAATGCGTTCCACGGCGCCTGCGTGCTCGATGCGCGTAAGAATGGTCTCATCGAGCATCCAAGTGGGCGTGGCAAAGGCGTGTTCATCGAAGAACGCCATCGCGGCCCGCTGCCGGTCGGCGGCGACGAACTCATACGTCGGCCTTCCTTCGCCTTGCGTCACTGCCGTGCGATACACGCCGCCAACGAGCGCAGCCACGTGACCCATGTACCGATTCCACTGGCTGATCACGTTGTTGTACAGCTCGCTGATTTGTGAGAAATCCTCCATATCCTGCTGGGCCCAGATCGGGATGTTGGGCATGATCCGCTTGAGGTTCTCGATCCCATATTCACTGGCACGAACGGGATCGTCACTCAAGGCTTCCGATGGAGAATCTGGATCGAACGGCAACGATGGTCCGTACCGAAACATCGGATCGTTGGCGTCGAGAATCCATTGGTTGAGCGTCGTGCGCTCGGCGTCTGGTGAATCTGCATCGAGGATTGGGCGGTATCCCCATCGAATGGCGTGGTGGTCGTACGGGCCCAACTTCTGGAACCAACATTCGACGCCGTCACCCGGCTGTGCCACGTAGTTGAAACGGGCATAATCCATGATGGATGATGCGTTGCCCATCTCGCACACGAACGCATTCGAGCGGAGTGAATCCACGGGGTACGCGGAACTCTGTTTCATGGCATGTTGCAAGCCGATGGTATGACCAAGCTCGTGCGCGGCGACGCCGCGAATGAGCTGCCCCATAATTTCGTCACTGAACTGCACGGCGCGAGCTTCAGGATTGGCGGCCGCGGTCTGCACGAAGAACCAATTCCTCAACAGGTTCATGACATTGTGATACCAGTTGATGTCGCTCTCGAGTATCTCGCCCGTGCGCGGGTCGTGCACATGCGGGCCGGACGCATTCTGCACGGCGGATGTGAAGTACCGGACCACTGAATATCGGATGTCCTCCGGACTGAATTCCGGATCCTCTTCCGGTGTCGGTGCATCGCGTGCAATGATGGCGTTCGAGAAGCCGGCTGCCTCGAAGGCGGGCTGCCAATCCTCGATCCCTTGCTTGAGGTAGGGCCGCCACTTTTCGGGTGTGGCGGCGTCGATGTAGTACACGATCGGCTTGATCGGGTCGACCAGCTCGCCGCGCAACCAGGCTGCGGTGTCACTGGGCTCCAACCGATAACGGGTGATATAGGTGCGATTGGCCGCACGATGCTCGTCTAGGCCGTAGTCGGTTTGCGTAAGGCTGAAGTATCCGACCCGGTCATCGCGGAGACGGGGCTGCATCGGAACTTCCGGCAACCTTATCATCGAGTGATTCATCTCGATGGTGACTGTGCCGGTGGAGGCGTTCGACGGTGCCTTGGTCGCGTCGTACGTCAATATGTTCCGAATCTCGATATTGCGCGGGAAGCTCTTGGCACTCTGCACGAACGTCCGGCTCTGATCGAGCCGCCGTACGCCATACGTGGTTCGACGTCCACTGCTGAGTCCCAGTACCGGTACATCCGTCTTGAACAATGGGGTGACCTCGATCACTACCGTCGTCGAATCGTCATTCCAAGCCGCGATGTCGAATGCTCGAATTACCGGGTAGAGATTTGAATTCTCGATCGCCATCGAGATCGCGAGGGAATCATCTGCGACATTGACATGGCCTGTCGTCCGGAGGAGGATCTGCTTCTTGTTTCGCTGCCACACCACCGTCTGGGTGTTGAACTTCTGTCCCCCGTAGCCGACTCCCGTGGCGGTCCGAGCCACACGAGACACTAGCAGGAGCTCTTCATCGAGCATCGCCACCGGGATTTCGTAGAAGAGCTCGTCGTCCACCCAGTGGACGTGGAACATCCCAGAGTCGGTGACAGCCTCTTCCGTGATGACGTCGGAGTAGGAATCGGGTTTGTCTTTATCGCCCTGGCCGCGACCCCCCTCTTGCGGGGTCGGTTGAGGGGTTGCCTGCGCACCTGAACAAGCCACCATGGCGGCCAAGAGCGCACTGGATCCCAAAGCCCGTACGAAGCGCAGCGACATAAGTATTCCTTTGTGGGGTTTGTGTTGCGGGTGCGTAAGATACTGAGGGGTCACACAGCTGGACAGTGGGGCTCTGCTTGCGGGCAGGGGCGTTGGGCGTAGTTTCTCGGGACTCCCGAAGGAGGGGCAGATGCGCCGTACCGTCACCATCAGCCTATTGCTAACCTGTGTGGCCACGTTGGCGGTGGCTCAAGATCAAATGGCCCAATTCGTCAGATTCAGTTATCAAGACGGCGTTTCATATGGAATCGTCGACGGGACCCAAATCAAAATCATTGAAGGGGATATTTTCGGCAAACATCGACTCACGGACGAGACCGTTTCCCGGGAAAGCGTCCGCTTGCTCGCGCCGACAGTGCCTTCCAAGGTCATCGCCATTGGTTTGAACTATCGAAGCCATATTGGCGAGCGGCCAATTCCGGAGTACCCCGGGATGTTTGCCAAATATCCCACGTCGATCATTGGCCCTGGTGAGGGTATTGTCATGCCGCCCGACGCGCAGTCGTTGCACTACGAAGGCGAGTTAGTTCTGGTCATTGGCAAGACGGCAAAGAATGTCTCGGTCGATGATGCCCTCGACTATGTGTTTGGCGTAACTGCGGGCAACGACGTGTCGGAGCGCACGTGGCAACGGGACGATTTGCAGTGGCTCCGTGCCAAGGGCTCGGACACCTTTGGCCCGATCGGGCCGGTGATTACGACTGGGATCGACTATGACGACCTTTTGGTCGAGACGCGGCTCAACGGTGAGGTCAGGCAATCGGAGCGAACGAAGGATCTGATATTCGACGTTGCCGATATCGTGAGCTACGTCAGTCGCTACATCACGCTC
>JBDHLU010000080.1:0-16459 GCA_039656555.1 Gemmatimonadota bacterium
TCATGTTCTGGTTGGGCGCGGTGGCAGCGATCGCGATTCTGGCGGGGGTCCTGAACTAACGACTGATCCTGTGGCCACGTCGAAGTCAGGGTTCTCGGGAGGATCTTCCGTGTAACCGGTCACGAGCCGAAATCGGCCCGCGAGTCCGTGTTGTTCCAGTTTGGTTTTGGCCAGATCGATCATCTGGGGTGACGGATCTACGCCCACCTGACGCCATCCGGGCTTCAAGGTCCCGAATGTTGCCAGCTCGACGCCCGTGCCACAGCCGACTACGAGAACGTCGGCTTCCTCCCCGACTCTCGGCTCCAGCAACGCAACGGTTAACTGAAACAGTTGTGCATAGGCAGGAATCAACTGGTGAGCGAGTTTTTCGTATGCCGAACCGTAATCGCTCTCGAAGTCGAACGCCTGGTCCGGAGACCTGCGCCTCAGATTCTCACTCACGTGATCCTCCCGGAGCTGTCGACCTGTGAATGTATGTGGGGTGGGGCTACAATGCGGGGCCCGCCGCGGCGACGAGGCCGAGCGATAGTGGGGATAGCTCGGGACACTACAGTCCCTGCTATCCCCACTGACTATCCTGCTAGTTCTCTATCGACAGTCCCGCCTCCAACGCTCGCTCGATCCTCGCCTGTGCCTCATTGAGGTGTGCGAGCGTGTAGTCATCGAAACTGAACGGCGGCGAGAGCCTCTTGCCGATGCGTTCTTGCAAATCCTTCAATTGCATTCTCGCAATCGAACGCGCATCGGCTGGCGTGCGGGCGGGCGCGTCGGTCACGAACTCGATCAAACGATCGAGGTGCGCGCGCTGCAGATCACGGCGCATCGATGGAACGTTGCGACCTGGCGCCGTCCAGACTTCACTCCAGATGGACTGCGTCATCGACCCCATCAACTCGGGAATCGTCACGACATTCTCCGCGCCGAACTTCACTTCGGCGTCGCGAATCCGCGCGAGCGTGAACGGATTGGTGAGCTGCCGGATCATCGACGATTGCAGGGAAGCGATCGTCTCGTGCATCGGCCAATCGATGCGACCATTCACGGTGTTGGTAAGGCCCCAGTGGCTCCAGCGATTCGCGCCAAAGTACTTGAAGACCTCGGGCGGCAGCGCAAAAGCCTCTTCGCTGAGTCCATACTCGACGATGAACGCGAGCGCTTCTTCTTGCTTTGCCTTCGGGACCGATACGAACGGATCTGTCGCGTTCGCGTCACCGACGTGCTCACGGTTCTGATTTTGACCCCCGATGTACTTGATCCCGGTCCCCACGGCACGTGCGTATTGCGAGAGCAGTGTCGAATACGCCGCGGTGACGTCGCTGTATGACGCGTTGTCCGTCAAGATGTGGCTCGGAAGGTCTTTCCAGATATCGCGAATCATGTCCGCGCGTTGCTTACCCCACGCCATGGGATCGTCGCCGAGATCGTAGACGCTGACCCGGGGGTCGAGCGCACCGGCACCGCGCGCGTCTTCGTCGGTGCCGTAGGCGTGTCCCCACTTACCGCTCTCGCGAGCAATCTGTTTCGCCTTCTCGGCGCTGGCGGTATATCCGTAGGCAATCACCCAGCGGTCCGACGAGCCGACGCCCGGTGAGTAATAATATCCCTGCTCTTGGCCCGCGGGCGCGACGTTGATGCCCGGATACTCCATGACCGAACTCGCCAGGCCATTCGCCGTCGTGAAGGCCCGGTCGTGCAACCGCTCGAACGGGGTGTCGTACGACGATTTGAAGTTGTGTCGGAGTCCCAGAGTGTGCCCGACCTCGTGCAGCGTTACCCGAACCAGGGCCTGGTAGATGTAGTCGTTCGGCACAGCGTCGCCGGGCTCGATTTCGCCCCGCGCCGTCAGCGCGGCGCGCAGGAACGTGCCCTGGGCCGAGATCTCGTCGGCCATGGTCGCCATCTCGCCGCCGGTCGCCAGCGCCGCCAGTTCCGCTTCCGATGCATCGAACATCTCGTTGAACGCGCCTACTGGATCCACGTTGGACCGATAGAAACGCTTCCATCCCAGCAGCATGTTGTGCTCGAACAGAATATCGGCGTCCAGGATCTCACCGGTCCGAGGATCGACGACGGATGGGCCGATGGCACCGTAGCCGGGTTGGTCGGACACGTTCCACCGGAGCGTTGCGTAGCGAATGTCCTCGGCGTCCGCGCCCTCGGGGAGCATTTCGCCTCGGATAGCGTTACGGAACCCGGCCGCCTCAAAGGCGGGCTGCCACGCATTCACGCCGTCGATCAACGCCTGCCGATACTCCTCCGGGACGTTGCGGTCGACATAGTAGACCACCGGCTCCTTCGGTTCGCACATCCCACCGGTCGGGGGAGCAGCGCACTCGAGGCGCCATCGGTTGATGTATCGCTTGAAGAACGAAGACCTGTCGTCGTCCGTGAAGTCCTTGTGAACCGTCATGAAGTAGCCCATTCGGTCGTCCCCAAGGCGGGGCTCCATCGGAACGTCCGGGAGCGCGGCCATGGTCATGTGGACCGAGATGGGAATGAATCGCGAGTCCGGAACGGAGTTGATGGAAACAGGCGCCGCGGGCTTGAACGTGAGCTTCGCACGAATGTTCACATTCTCGGGGAATACTTTGACCTCCTCGAGGTGACTCCGACCCTTGTCGAGGTTGGCACGGCCCGGCTGCCCGGGGCGGGTCGCCACGGCCCTGTTGACCCGACTGCCGACGCCCGAAATGTCGGAAAGCGCCCACGGCAGGATGTCGATCACCATGGCCGAGTCCTCACGGATCGTAGCGATCTTGGCGGTTTCGAGAACCGATGACCCGAAAGTCAGGTCGACCGCTTCGGCCACGGCAGTGCCAGCCTCGGCCGGGTACCTATGGGGCTTTTGGACGAGGAAGATTGTATTGCCCCGCCGCTCGAACGCCACGAGCTTGCCCTCGAAGATGTTCAACATCGTGCCGCCAAAGAGACCGCGGGCGCCGATGCCGCGCGCAATCTCGAAGGTGATCAGAAAGTCTTCGTCGAGCTGGTCCGGCGAAATAGCGAGAAAGAGCTTGTCCGTCTTCTCGTAGACATCAAAAAAACCCTCCTGCATCTCCGCGTCACCGACCACGGTTTCGAAAGGCTTAAACGGACTCTTGGGCTCTTCCTGCTCTTCTTCCTGTGCGACCACTGGTCCAGCGGCCACGGCGAGCGCCACGGCAGCGGCCGCGATGACGGAACGGATCATACGGCTAGCCTCCAGATTGTGAGGTAATCTTGAGTCGAGGGGTACTGCATTAGACGCCTGAAGGGGGAAAAAGGTTTCGCAATCCCAACCTATCTAATTAGTAGTTAGACGACCGCACGTTCAAGGACCACCGTGCGGTTGGAACGGTGTCGGCCGCTCAAGACCAACAGCCGTTTCCGAGCGTCCCGACCGGGACGTAGCGCAGTTCGGCTATGGCGGCGGCGCGTGTTGTTTTGGTCATGGGTGCGTAAGCATGGTTATCGCCGGGTTGACGTGGTTCGCTACCGTCTGTTGTGCCGAGTTGCACACCCTCTCGCCGAGTCTCTAGCTTATGGCCATGGCCCTCGCCGTTCCACGTTATTCCGTTCGCGACCTGGAGTCGTTCCCCGACGACGGGAACCGGTACGAGTTGCTGGACGGGTTGCTCCTTGTGACGCCCGCCCCGTCCCTCGGTCATCAGGTCGTTGTGTCCCGGCTCATGGAAACCCTGCAGACATATCTCCGTTCGTCGGGGGCGATGGTGTATTCACCGGGCTCGGTCGAGGTCGAGCCGAGGGTGCATCTCGAACCGGATATTCTCGTGGTGCCGGTAACCGAACCCATGTCCAAATGGAACGATATTCGGGACTGGTGGTTGGCCGTCGAGGTCTCGGGCCGCGGGTCGCAGGTCTACGATCGCGATTTCAAGTTTGCCGCGTACGCCGCGCTCGGCGTGCGTGACGTGTGGCGCGTAGATCTCCAGGATCGTTGCGTGGTGGTCAAAGCCGGTGACGGTAACGAGATGACCCATTGGAAGAGTTTCTCCTGGGGCCCAGAGAGCCTCGACCGCCCGGTCACCATAGAGGTTGCCTCGTTGTTCGAAGGGATTCCGGGCGACGACTGACCGCCCGGTAGCAATCGGCGAGGGCGGTCGAGAGCTGTGCCTCCTGTCCCTACCCCTTCAGGATCGGCAGGCTCCTCACGGGCTCTCCCGTCAAGGCAAAGATCGCGTTACAGACAGCCGGCGCGATGGGGGGTGTGGCGGGCTCTCCCATGCCACCCATCGGGTCGCCACTGGTCACGATATGCACGTCTACCGTGGGCATGTCGCGCATCCTGACCATCGGATACGTGTCGAAGTTTCGCTGCACGGCCCGGCCGTTCTCTATGGTGATCTGACCGAAGAGGGCCGCCGTCAACCCATACACGATGCTGCCTTCGGCCTGAGCTTTGACTGTGTCGGGGTTGATGAAGTCACCACAGTCAACCGCACAGGTGACGTGATGGACGCGCGGGGTGCCATCGATCTCGAGCGAAACCTCGGCAACCTCGGCGACGATGGTGCCAAACGCTTCGTGGACTGCGATCCCATGCGCGTGCCCTTCGGGCAGCTTGGAGCCCCAGTTGGCTCTTGCGGCAGCGACTTCGAGGACGCGTTTGTGCCGGGGGTGGTGCTCGAGCAGGTGTCGCCGAAACTCGAACGGGTCCTTGCCGCCCGCATGCGCGAGTTCTTCCAGGAAGCACTCCGTCACGTATGCGTTCTGCGAGCTGCCTACGGAGCGCCAATAGTGGGACTTTACCGGGAACTGCGCGTGCGCCCAGGTGACCCGGATGTTGGGGATTGCATAGGGCAAGTTAGCGGCGCCCTCGATCGACGTCCCATCGATGCCCCGCATTGGGCGACCCGACGACCCCGCAATGGATCCGCCTGCGATCCGGTGCTCCCAAGCGACGGGCCAACCTTCAGCGTCGAGTGCCGCATCGAACTCATTGTAGACCATTGGGCGGTAATAGCCCGCGCACATATCCTGCTCACGGGTCCAGATCACCTTAACCGGGACGCCAACCGCTTTGGACGTATGCACGGCGTCTTCGACGTAATCACTCAAGGAACGACGTCCGAACCCACCACCCAAGAAGGTGTTGTGCACGACGACTTGATCTTCGGGAAAGCCGGTGATCCGCATCGCCGCTTGGTGCGCTCCCGTCGGCGTCTGGGTCGGCGCCCATACCTCACATCGGTCACCTTGGACATAAGCCGTACAGTTCATTGGCTCCATGGTCGCGTGGGCTAGATAAGGCGCGTCGTACACCGCGGAAACGCGGGTCGCCCCGCTCCGCAACGCCGCCGACACATCACCTTCGGACCGAGCTTCTGCGCCGGAGCCGACAATATCGATACAGTGCTGCCGCATGGCGTCCGTCGACATCGTCGCGAACTCGCCCTCGTTCCACTCGATATCCAGTGCTTCAACGCCCTTCTTTGCAGCCCAAAAGTTGTCGGCCACGACGGCTACGCCGTCCGGAAGTTCGACGACATGTCGTACGCCGTCGATTGCCTCGGCTTTCGACCCATCGAAACTCTCGAGCGATCCACCGAACACAGGGCAATGCGCCACGTTGGCGACCAGCAATCCAGGCAACTGCACATCGATGCCGAACGTCGCTTCACCCTTGACCTTCGCCACCGTGTCCAACCGCTTCATCGGCTTCCCAATGATCGTGAACGCGGATCGGTCCTTGAGTGGAGGGTCATCCATAGGGGGCACAGCTGCCGCGTCCGTGGCGAGTTCACCGTACGTCGAGCGCCGATTGCTGGCGTCGTGATAGACGACGCTCTTTTCGGTGCGCAACGATGTGGGCGTGACACTCCATCGATCGGCCGCCGCCTGCAGCAGCATCTGGCGGCCCGCAGCCCCCACCTTTCGGAGTTGCTGGAATCCACCCCGGATACTCGAACTGCCAAACGTGCCCTGAAAGCCGAACCGTCGGTCCGCGTCGGCATGACGCGCATCGACCAGATCCCAATCCGCATCCAATTCTTCGGCGACGATCTGTGGCACTGCGGTCAGAATCCCTTGGCCCATCTCGGATTCGTTGACCGTGATCATGATGGAATTGTCCGGATCGATCTGGATCCAAGCATTCACTTCGGCGGAGACAGTTGGGACCTCACCACGCGCCGGCAGGCGGAAACCGATCAGCAAACCCGCCCCGGCTGCGGTGCTGACTTCGATGAAATCTCGGCGGGAGACGGTCATCGGGATGCCTCCTGAGCCGCACGGTGGATGGCTTTTCTTATTCGATTATAGGTGCCGCACCGGCAGATGTTCGACGACATGGCTGCGTCGATGTCGTCGTCGCTCGGGTTCGGGTTCTCGGCAAGCAGGGCTACAGCGGACATGATCTGCCCCGGCTGGCAATACCCGCATTGCGGAACCTCCTCGGCGACCCACGCCTGTTGGACCGGGTGCAGATGCTCGTCCGACAGGCCTTCGATCGTCGTGATCTCGACGCCTTCGGCGGCGGAGACCGGGATCTGGCAGCTGAACGTTGCCGTACCGTCGAAATGGACCGTGCAGGCTCGGCACTGACCGATCCCGCATCCAAACTTCGTGCCCGTGAGGCCCGCGAGGTCACGGATGGCCCACAACAAGGGCATATCCCCTGGGGCCTCGACTGTGTGGGATTGTCCGTTGATCGAGAGGGTGTAAGTCGGCATGGCTTATCTCTGGAGTGTGCCCTCCAAGTGTGCCGAACTCCGAACCTGCCGTCAAGCTGGATAAGTGGGAAGACCAAAGAGGTACTCAACGAGGCAGGCGTTTAGTGATCGATCTGCCCTTCAACCGTATCCCGAGTCAGTGTATCCAATCCTAAAACCCCTTTCAGGACAGGTCCATGATTGCGACCCCGCTCGACGACATCCGGTACGGCTTCCGCCTCCTTATCAAGAACCCGGCGTACGCGGCCATCGCCGTTTTCACGCTAGCTGTGGGCATCGGCGCCAACACGGCTCTCTTCAGCCTCGTCGACGGCATTCTCTTTCGACCACTCCCGTTTGCCGAGCCCGATCGGCTCGTCACGGTTTGGACGAGCAATGAGAATCGGGGGATCAGCCGGTGGGGTGTCTCCCTGCATGACTACACAGATTGGAGACTCCGCAATGAGGTCTTCGAGGATCTCGGTGCCTACAACCTCAACACGACGAACCTGAGCGGACTCGATCGTCCGGTCCGGATTACCTACACGCAGGTGACGCCGGACCTTATCACGACTCTCGGCGTTGCGCCGCTCCATGGTCGTGTGTTCGACATGGAGGAGAATCTTCCCGGCAACGACGATGTGATCCTCGTGAGCCGTAGCTTCTGGGAAGTTCAGCTCGGTGGAGATCCTTCGGTGGTGGGATCGACGGTGAACATCGACGGTCGACCGATGACCGTGATCGGCATCATGCCGGCATCCTTCACGTTTCCATCGCCCCGCGTCCAAGTGTGGAAACCGTTTGGGATGCTCCCGGAAGAAGAGGGCACCCGTGGGGGTAGGTGGGTACGTGCGGTCGCTCGCCTGGCGCCCGGGGTGACGGTCGAATCCGCGCAGGCGTCGCTCGACATATTGGGGCAGCAGCTCGCCGAGGAATATCCAGAAACGAACACTGGGTTTGGAATCTTCGTCGAGCCACTCCAGGCCACGGCCACGGGCGGGATCCGCAACACGCTGTTCATTCTCTGGGGGACGGCGGGGTTCGTTCTGCTGATCGCCTGTGTCAACCTCGCCAATCTTCTGATGGCACGCGCGACCGGTCGTCAACGCGAGCTGGCAGTCCGGACAGCCATTGGTGCAAGCCGGTCACGGTTGGTGCGCCAACTGATTGCCGAGTCGATTCCGTTGGCCGTTGTTGGCGGGACCCTCGGGTTGGGCTTGGCGTTCGTCGGGCTCCGTGGTCTTCCCCAGCTAGCGGCGGGTCGCATCCCGTCGCTCGAGTTTGTAGGGATCGACGCACGTGTGCTGCTCTACACCTTGGGCGTCTCACTCTTCGTGACGGTGTTTTTCAGCATCCTGCCTGCTCGGAGCGCCTCGAATCTCGATCTCACACCGGCACTCAAGGAGGGTGGCAAAGCCACGTCGAGCCGCGGGCGATCGCGAGTGCGTGGTGTGCTCGTGGTGGCGCAGGTGGCACTGGCGATGGTGGTCGTCACGGGAGCAGGCTTGTTGGTCAACAGCTTCGTCTCACTAGTGAATACGGATCCGGGGTTCACGGCAGACCAAGTGCTGACGGTGCGAACGGCTCCGTCGTGGGACGAAATTCCTGAGCGTGAGCGCGTCGGGCAGATGTTCGCGGAGATCCAACGCGAAGTTGCATCACTGCCCATGGTTCGATCCGTATCCGCCGTCAACCGTTTGCCCCTCGACGGAAACTCATGGGGCACGAGCCTCCAGATCGAGGGGTCGGAACCACTCGCTGACGGCACGCAGCGCATCGCACTCACTCGTATCGTGCTGCCCGATTATCACCAGACACTGGAAATCCCACTGCTGCGTGGTCGATACCTCGATGCTTCTGACGGTGTCGATTCACCGCGTGTGCTCGTCATCAATCAAATCATGGCGGACACATGGTGGCCCGACAGCGATCCCCTCGGCGCACGGGTATTCGTCGGCGCTGAGTGGCATACGATCGTCGGAGTCACCGGAACGGTCTTGCACTCGCAACTTGGCCTTCCATCTCGCCCGATGCTGTACATCCCGTTCCCACAGGGTCGGTTCGGACATTTCCAGGACTGGGGGATGACCTTCGTCATTCGCACCGATGGATCACCGCTGGCAGCGGTAGGTGCCACGCTCGACCGCATGCGCATTGTCATGGGAGAGATCCCACTGTACGACGTTGCAACGATGGAAGAGGTCATTCACAACGACGTGGCGGCGCGACGCTTCAACACGGTGTTGCTCGGCCTGTTCGCCGTCATCGCCCTTCTGCTCGCTGCTGTCGGGATCTATGGGGTGATGGCAAGTGCCGTGGGGCAGCGCGCACAGGAGTTCGGCGTCCGGTTGGCGCTGGGTGCGACACCGATGCGTGTGATCGGGATGGTGCTGAAGAGCGGGATGGTTCTTTGCGGAGCTGGGATCGTCGTGGGTGGTTTCGCTTCCGCCTGGGTGACCAAACTCCTGGAGAGCCTCCTGTTCGAGACGAGCACCTTGGATCCTGGGACCTATGCGGCCGTCGCCTTGGTGCTCACGGGCACCGCGTTGGCTGCTTGCGCGGTGCCAGCTCTGCGGGCAAGCGCGGTCGATCCGCTTAGGTCGATGAAGGCGGAGTAGGACCCCTGCCGTTGCCCCGGAGCCGCCCGTGCGTCGCGAATGTCTCCGCCCAGGGGAAGAGCAACGTGACGGGCACCTCTCGGCGAAAGATCGGATACAACTCGCGGTTACAGCGCATCGTGTTCCTCCGCGTTGGCCGGCGAGTCACGTGTCCCACCCACCGGCCCGACGCGTCCAGGAGGCGCGCCACCAGCACACCTCGATTCCTTATATTACCCCCCATGGCCGACCTGCTCTCGCGCATCAAAGCCGCCGTCGGCGACCGCTACGAAATCGAGCGGGAGCTGGGCGCGGGCGGCATGGCCACCGTCTATCTCGCCAAAGATGGGCGGCACAGTCGCCACGTCGCGGTCAAAGTGCTTCGGCCCGATCTCGCCGCGGTGCTGGGCGGTGAACGGTTCCTCCGCGAGATCGAGATCGCCGCGCAGATCGAACACCCCCATATCCTGACGCTCATCGATTCCGGCGAGGCGGACGGCATCCTCTACTACGTGATGCCCTACATGAAGGGGGAATCCTTGCGCGACCGGCTGAGCCGCGAGGGGCGGTTTCCGATTGGCGACGCCGTGCGCATGCTGCGCGACGTCGCCGACGGGCTCGCCGAAGCCCATCGGCACGGACTCGTGCACCGTGACATCAAGCCCGACAATGTGATGATGTCCGGCAACCACGCGGTGGTCATGGATTTCGGTGTCGCCAAAGCGCTCACGTCCGCCACCGGCCCGCACAACTTGACGACCGCGGGCTTGGCGCTCGGCACGCCGTCGTACATGTCGCCCGAACAAGCGACAGCCGACCCGAACATCGATCACCGCACCGACATCTACGCCGTGGGCGTGATGGGTTACGAGCTGTTGACCGGCAGACCACCGTTCATCGGCGCGTCGGCGCAGGAGATTCTGGCGGGACACCTGACCGTGGACCCCGATCCGGTCACGCAGCATCGCGCCGAGACCCCGCCGGCGCTCGAGGCGGTCGTCATGAAGTGCCTGGAGAAACGGCCGGACGACCGCTTCCAGAAAACGGACGACTTGTTGCAGCAGCTCGAAGTGATCGCGACGCCAAGCGGCGGCGTGCCGTCCATGAAAATGCCTGCAGCGACGACCGGAGCGACACCCGCACCGTCCACGCTCCGGCGCAACGCGATCATCGCCGCGGTCGTGGCCGTGATTGCCGTGGGCGCCTTCTTCCAGCAGCGCGGGGCAGCCGGAACCCGTGCGCTCGTCGCCACGGTCCAGGCTGCCGTGGACTCGGGCGACCTTGGCACCGCGTTCGAAGCGCTGGCCCAAGCCGATCAGGAGTTGAACGCCGGCGCCTTTGCGGCCATCGCTGGAACGCATGGTGGGGTGGTCAATATCACGACAGTGCCGGACGGAGCCACGATCGCATTGGCACGGGGACTCGGACGCCTCGACTCGATATCGGCAGACATCCCGTTGGGCCGCACACCGCTCGATGGACACGTGCTCCTGGCCGGCGACTACCAGATCACCGCAACGGTGGACGCGCATGTGATCGGAGTGTTCACGCTGAACCTTGCCGCCGGAGATACCGTGACGTTGGAAGCCCAGCTCGTGCCGGATGCCTGGGACGCGCCGCGGATGGTCATTGTGAATGAAGGTTCGGTGCCGGGCCCACTGGCGTCGCAGTACAGCGGCACGCCCGTTCCCGCTTTCTTGATCGACAAGTACGAGGTTTCCAACCAGCAGTTCATGGATTTCGTGTCAGACGGCGGCTACCGGAACACCGCCTTCTGGCCAGACACGATGCTCACGCGGGAGGGTGCGGAAACGCGTGAGACGGCGATCGCCGCGTTGGTCGACCGGACCGGTCTACCCGGGCCGCGCGAGTGGAGCGGTGGACGATTCCCCGACGGACGCGGTGACCATCCCGTCACGGGCGTGTCCTGGTACGAGGCGGCGGCCTACGCCCAATGGGCCGGCAAGGCGTTGCCGACCATGGAGCAGTGGTGGCGCGCCGCGCTCGGCGATCGCGGCAGTCGGTTTCCGTGGGGTAACGACCTGATGACCATCGATGACCGCTCGAACTTCGGCGGATCGGCCACGATGCCAGTCGGGAGCTTCCTGTTCGGCGCCAGCCCGGTCGGGGCCCACGACATGGCTGGCAACGCCCGCGACTGGCTGGCCGGTGCACTGTCCGACACCCGATTTACCGTCGTGGGTGGCTCGTGGCAGACCCCGACGTATATGTTTGACTCACCGAACATCGAATCGTTCGGTCCATGGTATCACAGCGAGGAAGTGGGCTTCAGATTGGTTGCACCCCTACCGAATCGCTGATTCGACAAGGGGTAGATCGATGTACTTTCGCCGCCGACTGGCCACTAGTCTGGCCCTCACCAGCGTCCTCGCATCCGGTGCCGTCGCACAAACCGAACGCCCCACGGACCAATGGGTGAGCAATCCGGTCGACCAGCGCACCTTCGAGACCTATCTCGAATTTTTCACGTACGAATCGGCGCTACCCTTTGAACGCGCCGTCACGTCATCCGAGGTGGTTGATGGCCTGCTCGAAGAACGACTGACCTTCCAGAGCACCCCTGGGATGACCGTCGCCGCACGCACTTTCCAATCGAACGTCGGCGAGTCCCGAGGCGGTATCGTCCTCATCCATGGCGGGACGCCCAACGGCAAGGACTCTGGCGGTATGGTCAATCGGGGACGCCTGCTCGCACGTGCGGGCTGGACCGTCCTGTCGATCGACATGCTGTATTTCGGCGAACGGAACACGGGGTTGTTTCCAACCTTCACCGCGCAGGAAAAGGCGGACGCACTGTACAACGTGCCGTCGCTCTACTTGGACTTTACGATCCAGACCGTGAAGGACGCCGGCCGCGCGTTCGACCTCTTGCGACAACACTACGCGATCGACCCGGACAAGATCGCGCTCGTCGGGTACAGTCGCGGCGCGCAAATGGCGATGATCGTGGGCGGCGCGGACCAACGGTTCAAAGCGGTGGCGCTGATCCACGGCGGCCATTTCGATGCGCTCGAGAACGGGCATCGCCCGGCAGCCTGCGGCGCGAATTACATTGGACGGATCAACCCACGACCGGTCCTCATGATCAACGGTGAGGCCGACACCGACTATTTGCCGGAGGTCGCCGTGCTCCCACTGCAGAACCTGTTGGGTGACGAGAGTACTATTCGCTGGACCGAGGCCAGTCACGGGATCGTGACCGCGGACGATGACGCGGTCTTGGTCGATTGGCTGCGCACGGAGGTTTCCCAATGATCGGCATCATTCGCGGGACCGCGCTCCTCACGGCGAGTGTCGCGACCCTGGCCCACGCGCAAGAACGCCCCACCGACCAGTGGCTCACCACCCCGGTCGATCAATCGACGTTCACTGCGTACCTCGAGTTCTATACGTACTCGCAGAGCGTTCCGTTTGCCACGACCGTTCGCGAGACGGTCACGGACGTAGGCGTGCGCACCGAGCGACTTACGTTCCAGAGCACCCCCGGCGTGCAGGTGACGGCCCTGCTCTATCATCCATCCGGCATCGACATCGCGGCGGCGCCCGCCGTGGTGTCGTTGCATGGCGGCGGCGGGCGCGGGAAGGACGCGGGCGGATACGTTCGGCTCCACCAATTCCTCGCTCGTGCGGGTGTCACGATTCTGGCGATCGACATGCTGCATTACGGCGAGCGTGCGGACGGATTGTTTACGACGTTCGATGAACTCGAGAAACACGAACGTCTGTATAACGATGACGCTCGATACCTCGAGTGGATGCAACAAACGGTGAAGGACGTGGGCCGCGCGTTCGATTTCCTTGTCGCCGAACGTCGTGTCGCCGCCTCACGCATCGGCCTGGTCGGAACAAGCCGCGGCGCGGTCGTGGCTATGATTGCGGGCGCCGCCGATCAACGGTTCGGGGCCGTCGCGCTCCTGCACGGCGGACACTTCGACTTCTTTGAAGACGGCCACCGAGCTGCCGCGTGCCCAGCCAATTACATCGGACACATCAGCCCGAGGCCGGTGTTCTTCCTCAGCGCGGAGAACGATCAGGACTTTCTCCCCGAGACCGCGATTCACCCGATGCATCGGCTTGCGCCTGGTGCGACAATTCGTTGGACGCCGGGTGGCCACGGGTCGGGCACCGAAGAGGATCGTGCAGCGCTGGTGGAGTGGTTACGGAGCAACCTGCCGTAGCCGGTCCTGAAGGGCGCATTACTCTGCCCTCGGCCGGCACTCTTTACCCAATCAGTGACGAGCCGAACGGGCCCATGACTCCCGGAGCGCCCGTCAACGCGCACGAGCGGTGCCAGCTCTGCGGGCAAGCGCGGTCGATCCGCTTAGGTCGATGAAGGCGGAGTAGGGGCCCCATGGATCGAACTTAGACTCCTCTGATCCAGAGCAAACAAATCACCATCGACCGAGCCTGTCCGCCGCTCCGACCGCATCCCTATTATGGAATGGGGTGTCCAAGTGACTGGGCAGGTTTACCCCGACATGAGCAACGTGACAAGGAGGTAGGGTGTTCGAATCGATCGGTCAGGATGTGCGGCTGGCTTGGCGCGGTTTTTGGCGGAATCCCGGATTCACCGCTGTCGCGGTGGCAACAATTGCGATTGCGATCGGGGCGTCGACCACGATGTTCAGCGTCATCAACGGTGCGTTGCTGAGGCCGTTGCCCTACGGGGTCCCGGAGGAACTCGTAGCCATCTTCCAAACCGAGAACAACGGGTCCCGGGTTGCGGCGGCTTCCAACGAGTCGCGCAATCCAACCTCGCCCGCCAACTTCGCGGATTGGCGCCGGAACGCCGGCTTCATCGACCACATGACGGCGGCGCATCCGTGGAACCCGGTCATGACGGACGCGGATGCACCCAGCCGTTTGAGCGGCCTCAAGGCTACACCTTCTCTCTTCCACCTGCTGCAGGTGCCCGCGCGCCTAGGCCGGACGTTCGGGCCCGACGATGCGGTGAACCCGAATGTCATCGTCCTCGGCCACGGGATGTGGGAGAGCGTCTTCGGCGGTCGGGAAGACGTGGTTGGGACCAGCGTCGGGCTCGATGGCGAGATGTTCGAGATCATCGGGGTGATGCCACCGAGCTTTCAGTTTCCGCCGTTCTGGGCGGTGGACGCGGACATGTGGGTGCCGTTGGTGTTCGATCCGGAGACCGCGACGGCGCGGCGCGCTGCTTTTCTGAGGGTGTTCGGCCGCTTGGTGGATGGGACCACGGTGACGTCCGCACAGGCGGGCATGGACGCTATCGCGAGCAGCCTGGAGGCCCAATACGAGTGGGCGAATACCGGGATCGGAGTCAACGTCGAACCGCTCCAGGAACCCGGCGTGAGTAGTGTGCGTCCGGCGGTGTTCGTCCTTGCCGGGACTGTCGGACTGCTTCTGTTGATTGCGTGCGCCAACGTTGCCAACCTGCTCTTGTCGCGTGCATGGGCACGCCAAGCTGAACTCGCCGTGCGCTCGGCCCTTGGCGCCAGTCGCGCCCGGGTTGCCCGACAGTGGTTCACCGAGAGCTTGATGCTCGGCCTGATGGGCGGCGGCCTCGGTGTGTTCCTGGCATGGCTCTCGATCGGACCGATGTCGGGGGTGGTTCAGGAATTATTGCCGGTGACAGCGGTGATCGAGATAGACACCACCGTGCTGCTGTTTGCGGTCGGCGTGTCACTGGTGTCCGCGTTGGTTTTCGGAACGCTGCCGGCCCTCCACGCTTCGGATGCGCACCTCGGAACGATAATGCGGGCCGGCCGAACCGTAGGATCCGCCAAGCGCGTGAGGGTTGCGCTAATCACGGCCGAGGTCGCCGTGGCCGTCGTCACGCTCGTGGGCGCGGGGTTGCTCACGAGGACGATGGCGCAACTGGTGAGTCACGATCCAGGATTCCGGACCCAGGAGGCCCTCGTGATGGATCTTGCCTTCAGCGCGTCGTCGCAAGCGGACTTCGCTCAACGACTCCTGGTCTACGACATCATGCTCGACGAAGTGCGGGCGCTGCCTGGGGTCGATGCGGCCGGCCTGGTGAATCACGTACCGGTCGGATCCGATATCTGGCGTACTCCTTTTAATCGGGCCGACGTGTCACCAGTTGTAGGAGAAGGGCCTTTGACTGTCATGCGGGTCGCGAGCCCGGATTTCGATCGAGCGATGGGTCTCGAGTTGTTGCGGGGCCGGTGGTTTGACGGGACCGAAACCACGGGGTCCAATCGGGTCGTGGTCGTCAACCAAACGCTAGCGCGTACCACGTGGCCCGCAAATGAAGCCGTTGGAGAACAAATTCGACTTGGCAACGACGAGGGCAGCCCGATTGCCACGGTCATTGGCGTGTATGCCGACGCCAGCCAGATGGCACTGAGAAGAGAGGTATCTCCGGAGGTGTACTACCCGCTGTCTCAGGATCCTACACCCTGGAATACAGATGTCAGTCTGGTGATCGCCGCGTCGGGCATCAATCCCGGATTCATGACGGCGGTTCGCGATCGGATTTGGAGTGTTGATGCCGCGGTTCCGGTCAGCAACGTCCGTACAGTCGAACGGATGCTTGCCGATCAGGTGAGCCGGGAGCGGACGTCGATGCTCTTGATGGGTTCGCTCGCCGCGATCGCGTTGCTCCTGTGCGGAATCGGGGTGTACGGAGTTCTGAACCATCTCGCAACGCTCCGGAATCGGGAAATAGGTGTCCGAGTAGCGCTCGGTGCCAACCCATCCCGCGTCCTCGGCATGGTCACCCGGGACGGCGTCATGATGACGCTACCAGGGATCGTGATTGGGACCGTGGCGGCGTTGCTCCTCGGCCGACTGCTCCGGTCTTTGCTGTGGCAAATTCAGCCGGGTGACACGCTCACGTTCGCGGTGGTGGTTGGTGTGCTGATCGCCGTCTCTGGTGTGGCCACTCTAGTTCCCGCGGTACGAGCAAGCAGGACGGACCCCGCGATGGTGCTTCGTGAGGAATAGCTCGTTCAGGTACGTCGAATTACGACGAGTGACGTTGAATTCTGTGAGGCTCTGAGTCGACTATCCCGCGGTGGAGAAGCGGATGGAAGCACGCCGAAGACGTACACTCGGCGGGCTTTTTTGAGGCGCACGGTGAGGGTCCGAAGCTTCGAAAAAGAATACGATTCTAGTTTGACCCTTCTCCCGTCAGTCGCGCCAACGCCAGACGTACCGCATCCACCTCGGGCTACACCGACGGTTCGGGGT
>JBDHLU010000081.1:0-16266 GCA_039656555.1 Gemmatimonadota bacterium
CGAGGACAAGAACAGCGCGTGGCCACCCAGCTGAAACATCCCAGCCTCGAACGACACCCGCGTGCGCGTGCTACTCTTGGCAAAGATCATCGCGAGTGTCTGGCCCGCGAGGGGTTCAGCGGCGTACTCGCCGGCCTTGAGCTTCGCGGCGATGTCCAGTATTCGACCAAGCCGAACGACGTCCAGGTCGCCTATCTCGAGATAATCCTTCTTCGTCATGTTCCTTGGTGTTTTTTGGTATAGGCCAAAATGACAGTGTTGGACACTGATCTTAGCCGCCGAATAACTCGCTGTAAAGCGACGGGTTGGGCAGAATGGCAGGCATCATACGCCGCCCAGCATCCAGCACCCGCCTAGAGGATGTACTTCCTGAGGTCCTCGTCCTCGACGATTCGCATCAAGCGGCCTCGCACCGAATCGGCGTCGAACGCGATGCGCTTGTCCTCGAGGTCGGGAAGTTCGAAGAGCACGTCTTCGAGCAGGGTGGTCATCACCGTATGAAGCCGCCGAGCACCGATGTTCTCGGTGCGTTCGTTCATCAGCATCGCGATGCGGGCGATCTCGGCGACCCCGTCGTCCGTGAACTCGAGCTCCGCCTCCTCTGCCTGACACAGCGCCTGGTACTGGCGAATGAGGGAGTTTTCCGGTTCGGTCATGATCCGAACGAAGTCTTCCTGCGTCAACGATTTGAGTTCCACGCGAATCGGGAAGCGGCCCTGTAGTTCGGGAATGAGGTCGGACGGTTTCGCAACGTGGAACGCGCCGGCGGCAATGAAGAGCACGTGGTCGGTTCGCACGTACCCGTGCCGAGTTTGCACGGTGGAGCCCTCGACAATGGGGAGCATGTCGCGCTGCACCCCACCGCGCGAGACGTCGGGCCCGGCCTGCCCGCGCTCTCCTGCCACCTTGTCCAACTCGTCGATGAAGATGATGCCGTGGTTCTCGGCGCGGTCCAGCGCTTCGGTCACGACTTCGTCCATGTCAACGAGCTTGCGCAACTCTTCGTCCACGAGCACGCGCCGGGCCTCGCCGACCTTGAGCTGCCGCTTCTTGGTTCGCTTCGGCAGCATGTCCTGCAACATCTCACCCAAGTTAGACTCTGGTCCTTCCATGCCCGGTTGGAACGGCATCATCTCGAACACCGGAAACATCTGCGCCGAGATTTCTATCTCCACCTCGCGGTCTTCCAGCTTCTCGTCTTTGAGGAGCTTGCGCAGTTTCTCTCGCGTGCGCTGGTGTCGCTTCTCGATATCGTCTTGCGACTCCGTATCCTCCGGTTCGTCCTGTCGCACTTCGCCGGCCGAGGAAACGACGAAGAGCGTGTGTTCCTTGCCTTCGCCCCCCGTCGATTGTGGCGGGGTGACGGGTGCAACCGGGGGTCGTTTTTCCAGCGGTGGTAGCAAGAGGTCGAGCAACCGTTCCTCCGCGCGTTTTTCCGCGGTCGGGAAGATCTCGTCCTCTCGCTCACTCCTCACCATGTTGACGGCGGCATCGACCAAATCGCGGACCATCGACTCCACGTCGCGACCGACATACCCGACTTCGGTGAACTTCGACGCCTCGACTTTTACGAACGGCGCGCCAGCCAGTCGAGCTAGACGCCTGGCAATCTCTGTCTTGCCGACACCGGTCGGACCGATCATGATGATGTTGTTGGGTAGGATCTCTTCCCGGATCGCTTCCGGGGCGCGCGCGCGGCGCCAGCGATTCCGAATGGCAATCGCCACCGCTTTTTTCGCATTGGCCTGCCCGACGATGTACCGATCCAACTCTGCCACGATTTGCCGCGGGGGCAACTCTTCCAACCACGGAATCGGTTCGGGGCCGACGTCGACGGCCTCGGGCTTGTCGGGTGACTGATCGAGATCTGCCATGATGCTGCTGCTTCCTACTCGAGTTCGATAATCGTGTGATGTTCGTTGGTATACACGCAAATATCGCAGGCGATCTCGAGAGACCGCTGTACGATCGCGCGGGCCGAGAGGTCTTGATCCATCAAGGCCCGCGCTGCGGCCAGCGCGTAGTTTCCACCACTGCCGATCGCTAGAATACCGTCATCGGGCTCGATCAGCTCGCCGCTGCCACTGATGAGATATCCATCCTTCGCGTTGGCCACGATCAACAAGGCCTCCAACCGCCTGAGGACCCGGTCACTTCGCCAATCCTTGGCAAGCTCCACAGCCGCTCGGGAGAGGTTGCCGGGAAAGCGTTCCATCTTCTCCTCGAATTTCTCGAACAGTGTGAACGCATCCGCCGCCGCACCGGCGAACCCCGCCAGCACGCGCCCGCTGGCCAGAGTCCGCACCTTGTTGGCCCGGGATTTCATCACGGTATCGCCTACCGTGACCTGTCCATCCCCGCCGATAGCCACCTTCCCGTCCTTGCGTATGCAGAGAATGGTAGTGGCTCGAATTGTGTTTGAATTCATGGTCGATCGTCCATCGTCATATTGTCAATCGTCCACCGTCAATCGCGATTGCCAACGGCTATCGGCCGTTGTTTCAAGCCCTCGGATGTGCTCCCCGATATACCTTCTTCAGCCGCTCTACACTCGTATGTGTATAGACTTGCGTCGTGCTCAATGACGCATGGCCGAGTAACTCCTGCACGGCGCGCAGGTCGGCACCGGCGTCCAACATATGTGTCGCAAAACTATGGCGCAGCGTGTGAACCTTGAGCCCCACGTTATCGTCCAGCAGACGCAGGTACTTCTTCACGACCGCCTGCACCCCGCGCGGCGACAACCTCCGGCCCCGTTGCGAAAGGAACACCGCCTTGCGCTCCAAGCGCGGCGGCTGTCGCTTCTCCACGAAAAGCTCACGCTCCTCATAGTAGCGACGAATCGCCCGGGATGCGTGCGATCCAAGCGGCACGATGCGCTCCTTCTTACCCTTGCCGCGGATCTTGACCTGTTCCGACACGATGTCGGCGTCGGCAATGTTGAGCCCCGCCAGCTCGGACAGCCGCATACCTGTCGCATAAAACACCTCGAGCATCGCGAGGTCACGCCGGCCCAGAAAACCGCCCTCCACCGCCACGGCTTCGGCGAACTCGAACATCAACTCCACCTGGGTCCGGTCCATTACCGCGGGAAGTCGCTTTTCCAGTTTCGGAAGCCGCACGCTTTTCGTAGGGTTTACCTCGACGCCGTATCGGCTGCCCAGGAAACGATAGAACGTCCGGAGCGCGGAGACGGCGCGTGCCACGCTGCGCTTCGCCATTCCACGCCGCCCTAGGCTGCCCATGAACGCGCGCATGGCCAAGCGGTCGACCGTCGACCAGTCCCACGCGTCACTGCCGCCGAAATATTCGTCACAGAACTGCATGAACGCTTCGAGGTCACGCCGGTAGGCCCGCACCGTGTGGGGCGAATCGTTTCGTTCGTCGGCAAGGTACTTCAGGAACTCGTCGACTTCGGGCGGCACAACGGTTGATTGGGTCATGCCGACACCGTGAGCGTCGATTCAACGAGAGTGCGCATCGCTTCTACCGCGCGTTCGCCCAGCAGACGTCGCCGTTCCCGCTTGTTCTTCACCCTCGTCGCCAAAGGCGGCAGCAACCCGAAGTTGGCATTCATCGGTTGAAAATGTTTCGGATCGGTCTCGTGCACGTATCGCATCAGCGCGCCAAGCATGGTCTCCGGAGGGGGAATGACCGGATCGAGCCCATCGACTAGCCTGGCCATGTTGATGCCGGCCCAGAGCCCCGTCGCCAGGGACTCCGTATATCCCTCGACCCCGACGAGTTGCCCCGCAAACAACAGCCTATCGTCATCCAGCGCCGACAGATGGCGGGTCAGGGCCTTCGGTGAGTTGAGGTAGGTGTTCCGATGAATGCTGCCGAACCGAAGAAATTCCGCATTCCCCAGCCCCGGTATCGTGCGGAACACGTTCTTCTGTTCGGGAATCTTCAGTCGTGTTTGAAACCCTACGAGATTCCACATCTGGCCGGCGCGGTCTTCCTGCCTGAGTTGGACGACCGCGTGCGGCCGAATTCCAGAGCGTGGGTCTTCGAGCCCAACCGGTTTGAGCGGGCCGAACCGGGGTGTCTCCCGGCCGCGTTTTGCCATCTCCTCGATGGGGAGGCAGGCTTCAAAATACGGGACTTCGTCGAAGTCATGACCCACGTACTGATCTGCATTGATCAACGCATCGATGAACCGTTCGTACTCGGCCTTGGTAAGCGGAGCATTGTAAAAATCGTCACCCTCGCCTTTCCCGTAACGCGATGCGCGATACAACTTGCTCTCGTCGAGCGAGTCGGCCGCGACGATCGGAGCAATCGCATCGTAGAACGCCAGGGAATCGAGGCCAAGCCGTTCGCGAATTGCCCCGGCCAGCGTGTCCGACGTGAGAGGCCCCGTCGCGATGATGGCGGGCGCCCGCAACGTCGAGACTTCCTCGCGTCGCACGGTGATGTTCGGGTGAGCGTTCACCCGCCTAGTGACCTCTTCGCTGAATAACTCACGGTCCACTGTAAGGGCGGAGCCGCCGGGCACGCGTACTTCGTGCGCCACATCCATGAGGAGGCTGCCCAAGACACGCAGCTCGGCCTTGAGCACGCCGTGGGCATTCGACAGCTCGAGTGATTTGAACGTGTTGCTACAGACGATCTCGGCGAGTCGGTCGGTTTGGTGCGCCGGCGTGGCTACCGACGGCCGCATTTCGAAGAGATCTACGGGGATTCCTCGCTCCGCGAGGACCCACGCGGCCTCACATCCAGCGAGGCCGCCACCTACGACGGTGAGTTTCACGCTTCCTGGGCTACCTCCGCCTCCTCGACCACAAATTCATGACTGCATTTGATGCATCGCCGGTACTCGCCCCGGGCCTTGGTCGACCGCTTCTCGGCACCTACGTATCCGCATTCTGGACACTTGTCGGGTACAGGGCGGTACCAAGTCGAAAAATCGCAGTCGGGATAACCCGAACATCCGAAGAAGGTCCTACCGCGTCGCGTACGACGCTCCGCAAGTTCGTGGTTGCTCTGCGGGCACTTCACGCCAAGCGGGATAGGACGCGTGTGTTTGCACTCCGGGTACTTGGTACACGCGAGGAACTCTCCGTATCGCCCCGTCTTGATGACCATAGCTGAGCCACACTCCTGGCACTTCTCGTCGGTCGGCCGATCCGGCGCCTTGTCCTGCTTGAGCGGCTTGGTGTGGCGACACTCCGGGTAGTTCGTGCACGCGATGAACGGGCCAAAGCGACCACTCTTCACCGTGAGCTTCCCGCCGCACTTCGGACAGGGCTCCTTCTCGATCTCGGTGACATCGAACGCTTCGCGAATCATGGCCGCCGGGTCGGCGGACTCCAACGCCTTCGCAAACGGCTCCCAGAAAGCCGCCAGCACATCCCGCCAAGCGAGTTTGCCCTCCTCGACCTTGTCCAATTCCGACTCCATGCCGGACGTGAACTCGACATTGAAGATATCGGGGAACCGTGAGACCATTACTCTGGAAACGGTCTCACCGAGGTCCGTTGGATGGAACCGTCGGCTCTCCATGCGTGCATAGTCGCGGTCGCGAAGTGTCGAGATAATGGAGGAATACGTACTAGGCCTACCGATGCCCAGCCGTTCGAGTTCTCGAACCAAGCTCGCCTCGGAAAACCGCGGTGGGGGCTCGGTGAAATGCTGGTTGGGGTTGATCGCATGCACCGTGGCCTGCTCACCCTTTTCGACTCGTGGAATCGGTGAGAGGTCTTCGAACGTTTTCTCGTCGCCCTCTTCCTTCGCCTCGGCATAAAGGACGTGGAACCCGTCAAAGACGACGATCGACCCGGTCGCACGGAAGAGATATTTCCCCAGATCGAAGTCGATCGTGGTCGTGTCGTACACGGCCGGCGTCATTTGCGACGCAACGAACCGCTGCCACACCAACCGGTACAACTTGGACTGGTCGGAGGAAAGGAACTTCTTGATGCTGTCGGGCGTGTGATACACGTCGGTGGGTCGAATGGCCTCGTGCGCATCCTGCGCGCGCGCCGAGCGACGACTCTTGTACACGTTGGGCTTAGCCGGCAGGTACCGGTCATCGTACTTCTCTTTGACAAACTCGCGCACCGCATCGACGGCCACCGGCGCAAGACGCGGGGAATCCGTTCGCATGTATGTGATCAGTCCAACGGCGCCCTCGCTCCCGAGTTCTACACCTTCGTAGAGCTGTTGTGCTGTGCGCATCGTGCGGCTCGCTGAGAACCCGAGCCGCTTGGCCGCTTCCTGCTGCATCGTGCTGGTAATGAAAGGCGGCGCTGGATTCTTGCGGCGCTGCTTTTTCTGAACAGAGGTGACCTCGAAGGGCTTGCCCGACACCTCTTTGACAACCTGCTGGGCCGTCTTCTCGTTGGGAAGGTCTGGATTCTTGCCGTCGATCTTGTGGAGCTTGGCAGTGAATTTTTTGTCGTGGGCCTCCAGATCGACTTCGATCCTCCAGTATTCCTTTGGTTTGAAGTCGCGAATCGCCTGCTCACGCTCGACGATCATGCGGAGCGCCACAGTTTGGACCCGGCCAGCCGACAGACCGGTCTTGACCGACTTCCAAAGCAAAGGACTAGCCTTGTAACCCACCAACCGGTCGAGAATGCGTCGTGCCTGTTGCGCCTCGACCTTATGGTCGTCAATCGGCAATGGATTGGCGATCGCTTCGCGCACCGCATCCTTCGTGACTTCGTGAAAGAGGACGCGTTGAATGTTCGCGGTACCGTCTAACTGCTCCGCGACATGCCACGCAATCGCTTCGCCCTCCCGGTCAGGATCGGTCGCGAGGAAAATAGACGTCGACGTGCGAGCCGCCTTTTTGATCTCCGCGAGTTGTTTGCCCTTTCCGCGGATCGTGACGTACTTCGGTGTGAAGCCGTTGTCGACGTCGACGCCGAGTTCACGTTGCGGCAAGTCGCGAAGATGCCCAACGGTCGCCTTCACTGTGTAACCCGCAGGCAGGTACTTCGAAATCGTCCGGGCCTTGGCGGGTGATTCCACCACGACGAGCGTCTTACCGCCTTGCTTCTTGGTGACGGTCTTTTTGGTTGCCTTGGCCTTGGCCTTCGTCGTTTTCGATCTCTTCTTTTTCTTCGTCGTTGCCATGTTCACATCTCACCGGTTCGGCTTGGATTCCAAACCGAATTAGCGACCTGGGTTCAACAGCGTCTCAACCTCAAGTGCGAGATTGTCATTGCGCCGGCCCCCGAAGGGTCCGATGGCCCAGATGGCTTATCTCCGCCAACCGGGCCATGACCGCCAAGCCTATTGTTTACAACTACTTACGGAACTTTCACCGTGCGGGGCAACACTCCCGCAAGGGGGCATTATTACCACCCAGCAGATTTTCGCGCAAGCGCTGCTACTCGATCCGCCACCTCCCGGGCCGCCATCCCCGTAGTCTCGATGACGGCATTGGCCTGCTCGTACGACACCTCGCGCTCGGCTAGTTGGACTCTGAGAACTGCCTCGCGGTTGCCCTCCAAGAGCGGTCGGTTGGTTGTAGAGGCAAGCCGACGAGCTGCTTCTGTGGGGGTCGTGTTGAGATATATGATGAATACGTTTCTCATCACCCGGTCAAGGTTGCCCGGTTGGGCAGCCCACCCGGCACCGGGTACGAGTATAGCGGGTTCGCCGTCCAGCGCCTTGCCAAATGCCGCTCGCTCGGCATCGCGGAATGCCGCCTCACCTTCCTCGGCGAAGATCTCAGCGATGGATTTGCCGATGACCGATTCTATCTGACGGTCGATGTCGATCAGTGGCGCGTTCAGCTGCTTCGCTGCGCCTTCGCCGGCAGCCGTCTTTCCGGATCCGGAAAGACCGACGAGTACAACATGGTGTTTCACTCACCGGCCTCGAGCGTACCCCAGCGCCTTCCGAGTCTGGAGACGTAGGCGTCGTAGTTGGTCTTGAGATCGCCCAGGGAATCTCCGCCGAACTTCTCAGTGAGTCCATCCGCAAGGACGAGAGCAACCATCGCCTCGGCGATCACGCCCATGGCAGGAACGGCGGTCACATCCGACCGCTCCGATTGGGCTTTGGCCGTTTCGCCGGTCTCGAGGTTTACAGTCGCGAGCGGTCGGCGGAGAGTGGAGATCGGTTTCATTGCGACCCGCACCACGATGGGCTCGCCCGTCGTCATTCCGCCCTCGATCCCACCCGCATTGTTGGATCGGCGCAGGACCCCCCCGCTCTCTCCGCGGCCGCCGCTGAGAATCTCGTCGTGCACCGCAGAGCCAGGCCGCCTTGCCGCCTCGAAACCGGCACCGATCTCGACTCCCTTCACGGCCTGGATCGACATCAACGCGCGTGCGAACCGGCCATCCAGTTTCCGATCCCACGACACGTGGCTGCCCAACCCCAGCACGACGCCGCGAGCTACGACTTCGGCAATCCCGCCGAGCGTGTCGCGGTTCTTCGTCGCCTCATCGATGGCGTCGACCATCG
Organism: Gemmatimonadota bacterium; assembly: GCA_039656555.1. Classification (GTDB taxonomy): domain Bacteria; phylum Gemmatimonadota; class Gemmatimonadetes; order Gemmatimonadales; family GWC2-71-9; genus CAMYLY01. The sequence continues at coordinate 8,425 of JBDHLU010000081.1, forward strand.
CTGCGGAGGTGTCGGCGTCCAGGCACCGCACGAGCGATTCATCCGCGACGTCGTTGATGGATTCGGGGAGAGCATCGTACACGGGTGCACATACGTTGCCAATCTCGACGATGTGACTGCCGATTTCGACGTTCACTTCCGCTAGCAAGCGCCGGCATACGGCACCGCATGCGACGCGCGCTGCAGTCTCGCGCGCGCTGGCGCGCTCGAGAATGTCGCGCGCGTCGCGCCGATCGTACTTGAGGAACCCCACCAGGTCGGCATGACCGGGACGGGGTCTCACCACCTTCCGGCGCCGGTCTTTGGCCTCGTCCGGATCGGGTGCCGGGTCCATGATCTCAGCCCAGTTTTCCCAATCCTTGTTCCAAATGATCATGGAGATGGGAGAGCCCAACGTCTCCCCGTTTCGCACGCCGCTCAGGAACTCCACCGCGTCTGATTCGATCTTCATCCGGGCGCCGCGCCCGTACCCCGCCATCCGACGTTTCAGGTCATCGTTCACATGGTCGGCCAAGAGCGCGAGACCCGCAGGGATCCCCTCGAGGATCGCGACTAGGCCGCGTCCGTGTGATTCTCCTGCAGTCGTGAAACGGATGTTCCCCATAACCTGGTGTTTCCTTTCCCCCTTATACGCCAAAGCCCGACACTAGGGCCGGGCTTTGGTAAAATCTTCCCGCGTTGCCGCGGCAGCAGGCGGTTTGTCTAGTTGCCCGCCCCAAATTCCGGATTGTCCATGATACGCGGCGTGATCAGAATCAACAGGTCGGAGCGGCGTTCACGGCGCGAATTGACAGAGAATAGGGCCCCGACAATCGGCAGGTCCATAAGATACGGAATACCGCTTTTTGACACCTGCACACTCGTCAGCGTCAATCCGCCGATGACCGCCGTCTGACCGTCATTAACCAGGATCTGACTCTGCGCACGCTGACGATTGAACTTGAATCCCAGATCGGTGCTGACTTCTTCAGCCGACGAATTCTCGACCACGATGTCGAGCAGCACCTTGCGGTTTGCCGTGACGTGTGGCGTGACATCGAGACTGATACCGGTTGGGATCAGATCGATCGATGCCGCAGCGACGCTCTGGGCACCGGGGTCCAGACGGCGGACCGGCGTCTCTTCACCGACGAGCAACGAGGCTGGTGTGTTGTCCGCGGTTGAAATGAGCGGCTCTGCCTGCTCATCAGCCATCGACACTTCCTTGAGCACCGACAGAAATGCGGTGAGATTGAATCGCCCAACCGTCGTCGTCAGCAACACATCGAGCGCCGGACTTGCGATGGGGCGGGACGCATTGGCCACCGCGGAAATGGCGTCGCCGCCAAGGCCCACGACGTTGGGTTGCTCTGCGGGATTGTACGGCTCGAAGAAGTCGAACACGCCGTCGCCGTCAATGTCGATACCAGCTGCCGGATCGGGACGGGCCACCACGGTGTTGTAGAACGACCCTCGAGAATCGTCACCGAAGTCGTATTGGATACCGAGCTGTTGAAGATCGCTCCGGGCTACGTTGATAATGCGCGCCTGGATCGAGATCTGCGGGGTCTCAACGTCGAGTGACGTGATCAGCGTGCGAAGCGCTTCCATGCGCACCGCCGTCGCTGTAATGATCAGGCTGTTGGTCGCCACATCGGGAATAATCTGCTGCTGTTGCGAGGTCCCCGAGTCGGCCGGCACGGCGAGGCCGGACAGGGTCGCAGACAGTTCTGCCGCTTTGGCGAAGTTGACGCGGATGATCTCTGTCGTCACCGGAGCCGTGCGCTCGGCCTCCGAGAGGTTCTCTCGCGTACCGACACGAATGATACCGGACGACTCTTCAACCGCTGCGAGGCCTTGCGCGTCCAAAATGGCCTTGAACGCCAGATCCCACGGCTGGTTCCGAATCTCTACCGTAACGGTCCCGCTCACGTCGGAACCCAGCACGATGCTGCGGCCCGTCATTTCCGAGAACCCAACCATCACGTCGGCCACCGACGCGTTGTCGTAGGACACCGTGACCATGGTCTGTTGAGACTGCTGGGGTAGCGGAAGTGGTTGCGTCGCGGGCGGTCCCGACAACGGCATCGCTGTCGCGGCGGCCGCGTACCCGGACGTTGTCGACGACCAGGCAGCAAAGCTTCGATCGGATCCGAACGTGATCCGGATCGCGTCGTCTACGTATTCCAACTCGTAGTCTTTGAGCGATTCCATCTCGAGAACGATGCGGACCACGTCCGGGCGGAACTGCGAATACCTGACGTTCAGGATTCCGCCGCGGTTGGACCCATCGTAGCGGAGATCAGGCGCGCGGAGCCTGGCTCCCTGAACGTCGATCACCAAACGCGCAGGGTTGGCCAACGTGAAATCCTGCACGTTGACACTTCCGGTTACGTCGATGATAACGAGAGCTCGTCCGGCACCAGGCAAAACGCTTACGGCCGTGACTTCCCCGGGCCCTGATGAGAGGGCAGGGGAGGCCAAAAGCGCGAGCCCAGTGAGTGCGAGCATCACTGACCGCTTCATTGTGATCCCTCCTGTTTTCGGCGCAACCGCAGGGTGTCCTGCAGTTCACGACCGAATTCTTCGTACGCCAAGACGACTTCGCGTTCGCGAATACTGGAAACGCGCAATCGTCCGAGCTGGTCACCGACACGCACCGCGTATCGCTCTTGCTCAGTTGTGTCGCTTATGACAGCAACGGAGTTCATCGGAAACTGGTTGTCATAGTTGACGGCGGTAAGACGTAGGTCCTCGAGCAACGGACGGACATCGCCCGTACGCAACAACGACGCAAACGGATCGCGGCGCGCGCCACCGTAGTGAAATTCTTCCCGTTGCAGCACCGTAGCCTGTGCGTCTTCGCGCTCGGCTGCGGCGGGCGTAGCCGGGGTTGCGGGAGTCGCCGTATCAGAATCGATCGGCGGCGCACCTGCCGCCGGCACCTCACTGCCACCACAGGCCGCGAGCAAGAACCCCGCACTCAGCGCCGTAACCCAGCTGAGTCGTCTATCGTTCACTTTGAGTTCCTCCCGCGTCGGGCTTCACGAATGTGCGAACCTCGAACGTTGCCTGGAGTAACGCCCCCGACGTGTCGCAGGATTGGCGTTGATCTGCTCCTGGAGCCGGACTGAGCGAGACCTTGGTCGGCACCATGATTCTGTCCAACGACGCGACGTCGGTCAGAAACGTGGCTATCGGGTCGTAGTGGCCTGTCACGGTCAGATTGTATCGGAAGGCCGTGAACATTCCCTCTTGCTGGGTAGGCTGACGTTCGAAGGCGACCATATCCACGCCTCGAACACGCGCTCTCGACGCGATGTCGTCGATGAGTTTCGGCACCTCGTTCTCTGTTGGGACAAGCTGTCGCATAATGGACAAACTCACCTCGTAGGTGGCAATCTCGGCACGTAGTGCTTCGACTGTGCCGCTGCGCAATGCCCGTTTGGCAGAGTTCACTTGCGTCGTCAGCGTGTCACGCTCCAGGACGAGATCGGCGATCTCGGTCACCTTGGGGCCGCGCCAGTACATCCAGAATACCGCGCCCCCGGCGATGGCCGCGAAGATCAACACGCCGAGTAGCTGCTGTCGCTCTTTTTGGGAGAAGGCCATTGTCTTTCCTCCCTTAACGGACCGATTCCGTTACCGGAACCGTGTTAATGTGGACTGAATCCGCGAGACGGAACGTGACCGTGATCTCGAACGAGGTCATGTTCCGGCCATCAACGATTTCACGTCGCGCCGGGCCGTCTTCCACCAGACCAACCCACGGAGAACTCGAGAGTTGCCGGAGGAACCGCGTATACGCAGCGATCTCGGACGTACGCCCGTCCACACGGAATCGAATCGGCGGTGGCGGCCCCGAATCAGTGATCGCCGCCGGTGGGTCGAGATTCCGCACGTCCACGAGCCACGTATAGTCTGGCAACGCCCTGGTAATCTCTTGCATGATGTGTGGCCAGATAAAACGGTCGGCATCGATTTTCCGAATCTCATCGAGTTCAGTCACCAGCAAGTCGCGCATATCGATCGCGGTTCGTTGTTCCTGTAGGAGATCGTTGTACCGCTCGGCCTCGGCACGGACTGCTGCTGTCTGCGCTTCAAGTTCGCTGAGTTGCCCATTCATGTTGACGAACACGAACCCAACAAACGCGAGTGCCACAGCCCAGGCGCCAATCGCCCCAACCAGCAATGGATCCTTGATCGCGCTGGCCAGCTGCGAGAAATCGGGCATTTCAAAACCGCCACCGCCCGCTTTCTTCTTTTTCGAACCTAGGAGAAGGTCTATCTCGATCCGCATGATCGCACCTTCCTACGTCAGTTCATCCGTAATGCCAGCCCGGTGGCCAGCATTAGCAATGGTCCGACTTCATCAGCATTGATGGTGTCGAACACACCGTCTTTTACCTGCAACTTCTTGATCGACGTGGCCACCTCAACCGGGAGATTCACCCGCCGACCGATCACATCGGCCAACCCGGGAATCCGAGCGCCACCACCGCAGCAGTACACGCTCTGAATCGACCCACCGTCGCGACTCGCTGTCTGCAAGAACGCACCCGCACGCTCCAACCCAACGGCAATCTCTTCGCCGCGGTTCTGCACGTACGGCTCGAGATCGGACGTCAACTCGTATCCTTGTAAGAGCTGATCGGCATCCTCGGAAGACATCCCCCGCTCACGCTGCAAATCTTCGCGTAACATGCGCGTTCCGACGCTGATATCTCTGTTGAGCAGCGGAACACCGCGGTCGAGAATGTTCACATTGGTGACCTCGTGCCCAACATTGAGGAGAGCCGTAACACCACTCATCGCCTCCGGATAGTTCAACTCGAACGCGTTGTGCAGCGCGAACGAATCGACATCGATCGTGCGCGCTTCGAGACCCGCTTGCGACAACAGGCCGACTTTGTCTTCGACCAGGTCGCGTTTGGCGGCGACCAACAACACGTCCATCTGCAGGCCTTCACCCTCAGGATCGAGAATCTGAAAATCCAACTCGACCGCCTCTATATCGAAGGGCACATGCTGTTGGGCCTCCCAACGCACGACCTCAGTAGCATCGGACTCTTTCATCCGATCGACCTGGATTTTCTTGATGATCACGTTGCGGCCACCAACTGCAACCACAACCTTCTTGGCCTTGATGCCCGCGGTTTTCAACAGACCGCGGATCGCATCAGAGACCACTCCGGGATCCATAATCTCGCCTTCGATGATGGCATCAGCGAGGACGGGTGTGATCGCAACGCGGCTAAGCATGGGATCGCCCTTGCTGTGGTCCACCTCGACCAGCTTGATCAGTCCGCTGCCAACATCCAGCGCGACCGTTGATTTGGATCCTCCGAGCCCGAAAAGTGCCATATCTACCGACCGTTCAAGGACATAAGAGGGGTGAGCGGCAGACTACAGTACGACCGACCCCTGTTTTTGTCAAGCTCTAACCTACTTTAAGCCAGTGCCAACAAGTCCTGATGCCACTGGGACTTACGCTCCCGCTCATCGATGCTAGTAGAGAGTGGCCCAGCCCCGCTCGGCCAGCGGCTGTACTAGCACCAGACCTCGGAGAGCCCGGTCCACAGCGCATCGGGAGTATAAGACCCTCCAATCTCCAGCTATTTGGCTGCTCCCCAACCCATCACTAGCCACGATCATGCCACCCCACAGCCGACCGCGGTCAGCCAGTCCGGCATCCAGCACCACCTGACCCTCTACGATCAGAACCCCTGAAAACTCGAAGGAGCCCGTGATTCGGAGGTTCCCGAGCACAATGAGTAAACCACGCCCAATCAGACCACTCCCAATCAGGTCTCCGCCAATAACGGTGACTGGAAACTCATCCCAACAGGCGGGACCGTCGGTGGGCCAGGTCACATCCCGGGAATCACACGTGTCCCAGGGAAGCACCCCGCGCAACGAGTCAACGGCGGCGGAGTCCAAGCGATAGTCAGCGGATCGCCCAATGGAGGGCAGCTGCAGCCAAGCAAGACTAGTGTCCAATACCGTGATAAGGCCCGTATCGAACGCGACCGGTGGGGTCCCCGTTACCACCGCCGCACCGAGGTTGACCGCTGTGGAATCCAGCGCCAGTGCGCCGGCGACACCGGCTCCAAGGGCGCACCCGGCCAAGCCTGGAGGTGAGTTGTCGAAACCGGAAATCGTCACTCGATCCCCGAAGGAAGCCCGGCCGGCGACGGCAAAGGCCGCGTCGAGAGAAATTGTCGGATACGCGGTGGTCACTACGATGCCGAGGTGCTGCCGCGCTACCGAATCTGAGTTAAACCCCTCTATTGCAACGAGATAGGTCGTCTCACCCGTACGGCGAAGCGTGGTCCGGTACCAGCCGGACGAGTCCGAAAGCCATTCGAAAAGTCGACGGGATTGACCGATGTCGATACCTCGAAAAACCGATCCATCCCACGAGGTTGCCGCCCGCGTCAGGCCAGCCTCGGCGGCTAAGAATGCATCCAGACGGCGAGCGCCTCCCTCGCCGGCCCGCCGATCGTGAAGCGCCAGGAAGAGCGACGCTGATAGCAACAGGCCCATTATCACCATTGCCACGAGAACCGTCACCAATGCGATCCCGCGACCTTGCCGGCATACTATGGTCACGGTCTCGGGTTGTTGCGAAGGGCGATGTCGCCACGGAGGGCACGCACGTTGTTCTGGGCGTTTCCACCCACGAAGATGTTCACTCCAATGCGCGCCACTTCGGCGGGATTGCTTGTGCTGGCACCGCTCCGGTCGTAGTACGTCAGCTCAAGCCCGGATACGACGAGGGGACCCACAACCGGTTGGACACGCGACCAACCCCCGCCCGCAGAGGACTGTTGTGATCCGATCCACCAGTCACCGACCGCGTCCGCGTACACTCGGAGTCGAAACCGTTGGACGACTCGCAACGGTGCCCCGGGATGTAATGGCCCTGCCGGAACGTCTGGGGTCGTAAAGGTGAGACTGGGCTCGCCACCCGGACACTCGTAAGAGCCGGTGATGTCAGCAAGGCGCAACCGAAACCATCGATCGTCGGACAATGTCGATCGATTACCGGTCGACAGAACAATGATCTCATCGCGGCCAGGGGTGGGAAGCAATCCAACATCGCCAAATCGCAGCGTGTCGTCCCGAAAAACCGAGAGGCGACCGGTGAGCGTGTCGGCTTCGACGCAGAGGAACAGTAGCCCCACCATCCTCCGGTATTCGACGAACCCCCGCCCCATGTCAAGGATGTCACTTCCGGAAGGGTCACCGGCATCCAGCTCCATTAGCTGGGAGCGCACAACGTTCACGCCCGTCCGCAGCACATAACTCGATTCTACATACTCTGCGACACGGCGATGCCCGACGATGGACACCCTAAGCACACCCAACGCGATGGTTGACACGAGCCCAGTGAGGGTAAGTGCCACGACCAGCTCAACTAGTGTGAGTCCATGCGACTGCGAGGCTACATGCACGAGAGGATTGTCTCGATCGTATCGACACGAACACCGCGAGCGGCACGGCGCCAGGTCGCAATGACACGAACTCTCGCCAAATCCCCCATGGGCACTGATTCCCACGTTAAATCGGCGTATCTAGTCGAGTCACGACCAATCTCCCCTATGCACCCGGCTCGGCTCCGGATGATTTCGATACGCGAGGCAGCCAATTCGGCCACCACTGTGCGTTGAAACGCGTCGCCTGCCATCCGGGTCACCAATGCCGAGGTCGAGGTCATGGCAAGAAGACCAATCACGAGAACCAAGAGCGCCACGATAATCTCAACGAGGGTGAACCCTCGTTCGGTTTTTTGGTCCACGGATACGGCTCCGGAAGTGCCGCAGTAACGCTATGGGAGTGGGTTCAACGCCGTGTCAACAA
>JBDHLU010000082.1:0-30457 GCA_039656555.1 Gemmatimonadota bacterium
GCACTACGTCCATCTGGATCATCCGGACACCGTGGTTGCTGAGGTACTCAGGATGATCTCCGTTGTCGACTCGCTTCGCGGTTCAGGCATCCAGTCTGACGCCAGGCGATAGGTGGGGATGCGCCTAACAGGGAATTGCTGCTGACGCGGTGAGCGGGTGGGTTCGGCTTGCACCTCACAACTCCCGGAGAGAAGTCGGTCGCGCAGCAGAATTCCGAATCGCTATGTGGCGCTAGAGACCACCACGCATCTGCAACTCAAGGGCAATGGCGGGCGAGGCTCTGAGTACAGTGCCGCCAGAGTCGGACACAGGAGCTAGTATATGAGCGGGATTGAATTCACCGACGAGATTGCCGATCGCCTCGAATCCCTCTACATGACAAGCGATGTCATTGCTCAGAGGGAAGCCACACTCAAACACGTTAATCTGTCCCATGGAGATTCGGTTCTCGATATAGGGTCTGGTCCCGGCTTCCTTTGCGAAAGCGTTGCCGCGTTAGTAGGTGCCGCCGGCAAGGTTGTTGGCGTCGATATCTCACGAGATCTGGTGTTGCGCTCGGCGCGCAGGAACAGTCGCCCTTGGCTTTCATTCAGAACCGGCGATGCGACTGCATTGGAGGATCCCGATGCGACCTATGATGTTGTCCTATGCACTCAGGTTGCAGAATACATCGCCGATGTCGACGCAGCTATTGCCGAGACACGGCGCGTCCTGAAGCCCGGCGGAGTAGCTGTCTTTGTAGCAACTGACTGGGCCGGCGTCATATGGCACTCCGACAATCCGACACGGATGTCAGAAGTCATGTCCTCCTGGGAGGCGCATTGCGCTCATCCTCGACTGCCACGCTCACTCCGTCGACATTTGATCGACGCTGGGCTGGAGGTCCATACGGCTTCTGTATTTCCGATTCTCAACCTTGAGTGGGATGATGACAGTTACAGTAAGGGCATCAGCATGTTGATACATGACTTCGTTGCTGCTCGGAGTGACGTCGACGCTGAATCTCTGTCGTCGTGGTACGACGAACTCAAGCGGCTCAGTGACTCGGGCCGCTACTTCTTCAGCAGCAGTCGCTTCATATTTCGAGCCACGAGGCCACACTGATTAGTTCATCCTACATCACGGGATTCATGATGTACCGCGAGGCTCTCGCAGTATATCAATCCGACCTCATCCGTGTGCTTCACCAAGTTCAAGCGGTGCTTCACGTTCCAGCCGAACGCTCGTAGATGGAAATCCCCGGGTCCACTAGACACCTCCGGGCTAGCTTTTGAGCTTAGGAGGAAGACCGATGAGTCGTCAACGCTACACCCCGGAGTTCAAAGATGAAGCGGTCCGACAGGTCGTGGATTGCGGCCCGCTGGGTGCCCGTTCTGTGATTGTTGGGTTGCTCTTGATCCCAATACTCGGAGCATCGCCGCTCGGCATGACCGGAGCTATTGTCGGTAATGTTGTGTTTGGATTGGGAATAGTTGGCAGGGGCGAGAGCTAACGAAGACCTAGCAAACGCTTGCAGCCGACAAGCTGAAGCATACGTTAGGCCGAAGGACGGACAGTTGCGGATGGGGTATGAAGAACCGAGACCATGGCATTGTCCTGAACGTCGGCAGATACTCACCAATCGATAGGAGCGGCATGATGAGTTCGATGAAGCAGTCCGCAGAGCGATTCTTCGATGCTTGCGAGACGGGCAGAGGTTGGGAGGCTTGCAGTGAGTTTTGCCACTCCGAGGCTACGTTCTCGGCGCAAGTCGGTGTCCTTGAGGGCATCGAGACGTTGGAGTCGTATACGGAGTGGATGAAGGGCATGCTCACCCCCCTCCCGGATGGAGCGTACGAACTACGTTCGGTCGGGGTGGACGAGGATCGACACAATGTGTCTGCCTACGCCGTGTTCCGCGGCACCCACACAGGAGAGGGCGGGCCGGTACCGCCAACAGGAAAGAGCTTTGAGGCGGACTACGTCTATGTGATGCAGTTCGACGGCGATCGAATTCGCCACATGACCAAGATCTGGAACGATGGAATCAGCCTTAAACAGCTGGGTTGGACGTAGGACAAAGGGGGCGGGGCCTGCCGCACGGCGAGTTCATCGTGTTCGCCGTATATCGTGTAATCGAAGACCGTCTAACCAGCCGATGCACCTGACGGCCCCGAAACGCGAGACGTTAGGCAGCGCAAAGACATGCCGAACGAAGGCCGTTGTGCCGTTTCATCCGCAGCCGACGCTGATCGGAACACTCCTCGAGGCTCGACCACTTCGCCCGTCCGATCACGCTGCTCTCTTCTCGGTCGCATCGGATCAGTTCATCTGGGAACAGCATCCGGAGCCGAATCGCTACGAGCCAAGGTCGTCCTATACGTAAGCCCGTCAAACATCCGATCCCAGCGCGCCGTTCACAAGATTGGCGGGATTCCGGAGCCAGAATGCGATTCTCCCGGACGTCTCCTTTTTCGAGTCAGACAACCCGATCGCTGAGCGCCGAGACGTTGCGCTTGCAATACTTTGCAATACTTTGCAATACTTTGCAATACAAAGTACATTGCCCTACCAACCCTCAAAGATCGATGAACGCGGACCTACACGGAGGCAAGACGATGGCAGGAAACACGGAAGACGGTGGCGGACGGCGCGGGAACCGTTGGAGGATAGCGGCGTGGACCGCCGCAGCGCTCATGCTGCTGCTGCCCTTGATCGCGATGCAGTTCACCGATGAAGTGGTCTGGGACCTGGCCGATTTTGCTATCTTCGGCGCCCTCCTGGTCGGCGTCGGTGTCACGTATGAGCTAGTAGTGAGGAAGACTGGCGACACCGCGTACCGAGCCGCCGTCGGCGTTGCTCTCGCGGCAGCGTTCCTCCTCGTCTGGGCCAACCTTGCCGTTGGGCTCATTGGGAGTGAGAACGAACTCGCCAACTTGATGTATGTCGGCGTGCTCGCTGTCGGAGTCATCGGTGCTATCATCGCGCGCTTCCGGCCACATGGAATGGCACGCGCGTTATTCGCGACGGCGTTCGCTCAGATGTCGGTCGCCGTGATCGCGCTGACCGCCGGGATGCACCAGTATGGCAGCTCCGTGTCCGAGATCTTGAAGGTGACTGGGTTCTTCGCCGCGCTGTTCGTCGGATCGGCCTTGCTGTTTCGGGAAGCGGCGCGTCGGGAACCCGAACGGGGCGCGGCGTAACCCTCCGCGGCACGCGGGCGAAACGCTCTCCATCGCGGCGGGCCTTCCGCGCTGGACTCGCCAGAACCGATCGATCGCCGACACGGACATCGTTCTCTGGTACACAATCGGATTCCACCACGTGGCCCGTCCGGAAGACTGGCCGATCCTCCCGCTCGAGCTGCACGGCTTCGACATCAAGCCCGCGGGGTTCTTCGAGCGTAGCCCGGCGATGACGCTCCCACGCTGAGGGAGCGGAAGATGGCTACAGGTCGAGTGGGATGACGTCGACATGCTGACGCAGCTGGAGCTGTTTCCACCGCAGGCACCCCCGGGCAACCTTGCCAGCGTGTGGTGGTCGGCCTTGCGGACGAGTACGGGTCCGCAGTAGCAGATGTTCGTAGGACATCTTGCCGTGGCTTTGGGAGCCAAGAAGGTCGAGCCAACGATTCCGCTCGGCGCAGCGGTGGTCGCGTCTCGAGTCACTGGGCGGAACCCGATACGTTTGCGCGGCTCGATCTCGTCGCTGATCAGCGCTCGGATGGCGTCGAACACACTGCGGAGCTGTGCGTCGTACTTCCTCTCCAAATCATCCAAACGCCGCACGAGGTCGCTTTCGTGCTCCACCCCAGCTCGAATTCCTCGCGCGTTAACCGGAACATGAAATCGTAAGGAACCCGCCCCGGGTTTTCTAATGCTCGATCTGCTCCCAGTACTCCCTTATCTCTTCGTCCTTCAACTTCGGCAACGGTTTGTCTGACGTGTACCGAACGGATGGGTGGTGAGCAGGGTTCTCGGGATCGGTGAACATGATTGACTGAGGATCGGCGCCTAGTGACGTTGGCGGCTTGTCTCCTTCAGTCACTAGCCCCACCGGGGAGACGAGCCAAACATTCCGGGTCTTGCCGTTAGGGTCTGTCCATGGTCGTGGGTTCATAGGATTCCTCCCTGGGTGTGTGCGCGATCAGCTCGGGATAAGGTCGAGAGGCAGACCTTTCCGTCGCACGAGTGTAATGCCCGGCGCGATGCAAGCCAGCAATAACACAACCCTGCCTAGCACCGAGTTAAGGGATGATGAAAGCGGAGTTAACGACGCGGCTGTTCGTGTTCGGGTAGCACCATGGGAGTGGTAAGGAGCGCATCATGAATGATACACGAATCACGATCAGCCCCAGTTCACACTCGATCCGGAACTCGAAACCGTCGCGCGGCCCAATGACGTCGACATCGCTCCGGAGTTCCTGCCCGCTCGCGGTGCGCGTGACGACGTGATCGACGGCGGTCGGACTCGGATCCGCTGATCACGCGGAGCAACGGACCACTATGTGCTCGCAGCGGCCAAGTCGTCGTGTTCGAACGCGGTCGCCATGCGGTCGCTCCTTCTTGGACGCACCCAGACCCGCCGCCACATCACGCCACCTGGCAACCGCGTGCGCGACCTCTTGGGCAATGTCCTTGGCTACGTGGTCCTTGATGCCGAAGTGCTCAGCAACCCGAAACGCGAGGTCCATCGCGGCTGAACGGTCCTCACCCTCGACGATTGCGGTCGAGAGGATTCGAGGGCGTACGTCCGTGGGCACGGGATTCAGGTCGTACGCCGGAGAAAGGCGCCAGCCTTGATCGCCGGCATACAGGAACCCGTGGTTGCGGAGGTGGTCGTCCGTGTTCGAGATGAGCACCGTGAACACCATTCGACGCCAGAGTTGACGAAGATCCTCCATCGTCGTGGACTTCCCCCGGTGTCGTAGACACTCCGGACCCTCATGACGAAGCCCGTTCAAAGGCTTCGGGACTGATCCCACCGAGATGGCTATGACGGCGGGTACGGTTGTAGAACATTTCGATGTACTCGAACACGTCCGCTCGCGCGAGGGCCCCGCCGACTTATAGAACGGCCGTGACCGTCGCACTCGGCGAGCCGGTGCCACCTTTGTTCATCGCCAGCACCCGGAACTCCAGCTCGACCCCACGCGGCTGTTCGCGCAGCAGCTCGACGCGATCGATCGACGTGGCCTCATCCTCCCACCTGCCGCGAGGCTTGCGCCGCTGAATCTGGTACGCCGCGACCTCGCCGCCCTCATCGGGCGCGTCCCACGTGAGCAGCACCCACGTGTCGCCCTCGTTCCGGATCGCGATGTCGCGGACTTCACCCGGCGCCTTGATTGCGGTACGCGGCCGCCGAACCCGCCAGCCGATTTGGATCAGATACTCCGGATGCCGCCGCGCCATGATCTCGGCGTAGCGCAGGTTCGCCCGCATGCTGTCTTTCAACGTCTTGAGTGCCCTGTTTTTGTCGACGCGCCGAATCCTGGCCTCGGCACGCGACTGGGTGAGCGCCGCGGTCTTCTCGTGGTAGTCATCGAGTTTCGCCCTGAGTTCAGGCGCCGGCACCGGAGGCGACGGAAAGGTGTCGGTCGCAACGGCCAATCCGCTCGCCATCTTCTCGGCCAGTTGGGCGATCTTGGCTTCGGATTTGGGGAAACGGGCCACAAGCCCTCCTCTTGAAGAAGGTGAACGCCGAGTTGGATTCCCTCTAAGTCATTTCCCACCAAGAGGTTAGAAATCCCTACTGGGCTAATATAAACTTGATATGCATCAAAGTCAGTTGACTTGTCAAGGGAGTCAATTTGGATCCAGCTGTCCATAAATGGATATGCGGCAACGTCAATTGACTTTACTTTAGAGTTAATTTGGATCGACTGTTCCATAAGCGGATACGGAGTGAAGTCAGTCTCTCTTGAGCTGAAGTCAATTTCTATGTGCTGCGATCTAATTGGAAACACCTCAGGGCAAGCTTATTTCACGGCAAAGTCAGTCAAGATCAAGCTCATCAAAACTTGATTTGCATCGAAGTCAGTCGACTTTACTCCATAGTCAACTAGTGAATGACGAACAGGTGGTGACTTTGGTACCAGTCAATCTGGATACGACCCAAAGTCACTTAATCGACGAGGGTATGAGGTAGTGCCGCGGCGGGACGGAACCGGGAGGTATCAATGGCCTTGGATGGGTAGACCTGAGGAGAATCCGCCGAGAGTACCAGGAGCCTCACGACGGCACCGCTATGCTCACGCCGGTACGGCAAGTGCGAGCGCCGCGCCGTTTTCTTGGTATTTTATGATACGCTGATCGAGAAACTGGATCGTCTTCCGGCGGTTCCCTGGCGTTGTCCACTGAGCGGATCCATCAACACAGACAAGATCGGAAAGAGTCATGGAAGGAAATATTGGTGCAAACGAAGGCAAGTGTCCCGTCATGCACGGGAGTCCCGCGGCAGCCGGAGGCAGGTCGAACCGGGACTGGTGGCCGAACCGACTGAACCTCGGGATGCTCCACCAGAATGCTCCCCTGTCCACCCCCATGAGCGAGGGGTTCGACTACGCCGACGAGTTCGAGAAACTCGACCTCGAGGCCCTCACGAAGGACCTCTTCACGCTGATGACCACGTCGCAGGATTGGTGGCCCGCCGACTACGGCCACTACGGGCCGCTCTTCATCCGGATGGCGTGGCACAGCGCGGGCACGTACCGCATCGGAGACGGCCGCGGCGGCGCATCGTCTGGGACACAGCGCTTCGCCCCGCTCAACAGCTGGCCCGACAACGGGAACCTCGACAAGGCGCGTCGGCTGCTCTGGCCGATCAAACAGAAGTATGGCAACAAGATCTCCTGGGCCGACCTCATGATCCTTGCCGGCAATTGTGGTCTGGAGTCGATGGGGTTCGAGACCTTCGGCTTCGGCGGCGGGCGCGAGGACGTTTGGGAGCCCGAGCAAGACATCTCCTGGGGAATCGAGACCGAGTGGCTCGGCGACCAGCGGTACTCAGGCGACCGGGAGCTCGAGAACCCTCTCGCGGCGGTTCAGATGGGTCTGATCTACGTGAACCCGGAGGGACCAAACGGAGAGCCGAGCGCGGTCGCTTCAGGACGCGACATTCGAGAGACCTTCGCGCGGATGGCCATGAACGACGAAGAGACCGTCGCACTCATCGCCGGCGGTCACACCTTCGGGAAGTGCCACGGCGCCGGCGACGCAGCGCTCGTTGGTACGGAGCCTGAGGGCGCGAGCATCGAGGAGCAGGGCCTCGGGTGGAAGAACAGCTTCGGCAGCGGCAAGGGGGGCGATGCGATCACGAGTGGAATCGAAGGCGCATGGACCCCGACCCCGACCAAGTGGGACACTAGCTATCTCGATACCCTGTTCGGCTATGATTGGGATCTGGTGAAGAGTCCGGCGGGTGCCTGGCAGTGGGTTCCGTCAGATCCGTCGGCAGCGGACGCTGTGCCGGATGCGCACGACCCGTCCAAGCGGCACGCACCCATCATGACCACGGCAGACCTCGCGCTGAGGATGGACCCGACCTACGAGCCGATTGCCAGACGGTTCCACGAAAATCCGGATCAGTTGGCAGACGCCTTCGCACGGGCGTGGTACAAGCTGACGCACCGCGATATGGGCCCCTGCTCCCGCTATCTCGGCGCGCTAGTGCCCGATGAGGAGCTCATCTGGCAGGACCCCGTCCCCGAAGCCGATCATGAACTGGTCGACGCGCAAGACGTCGCCACTCTCAAGGGCAAGCTCCTCGCATCCGGGCTTTCCATCTCCCAGCTCACCTCGACCGCCTGGGCGTCAGCCGCAACCTTCCGGGGCTCAGACAAGCGCGGAGGAGCGAACGGTGCGCGCATCCGTCTTGCGCCGCAGAAGGATTGGGAAGTGAACCAGCCTGCCCAATTGGCGCAGGCGCTCGAAGCCCTCGAGGCGATCCAAAAGGAGTTCAACGACGCCCAGTCTGGCGGGAAGAAGATCTCGCTCGCCGACTTGATCGTCCTGGGTGGATGCGCAGCAGTCGAGCAAGCCGCGAAGAACGCCGGGCACGACATCGAGGTTCCCTTCATGCCGGGACGGACGGATGCGCTGCCGGAACAGACCGATGCGGACTCGTTTGCCGTACTCGAGCCGGTCGCGGACGGGTTCCGCAACTACCTCAAGACCGACTACTCCGTCCCGGCCGAGGAGCTGTTGGTCGATCGGGCGCAACTCATGACGCTGACCGCACCCGAGATGACGGTGCTCGTCGGCGGCATGCGTGCGTTGAATGCCAACGTCGGACAGTCCCGGCACGGCGTCTTCACCGAGCGTCCCGAGACGCTCACCAACGCTTTCTTCGTGAACCTGCTGGACATGGGCACGGCGTGGGAGGCGACCTCGGACGCCGAGAGCGTGTTCGAGGGGCGCGATCGTGCGACAGGCGACCTGAAGTGGACGGGCACCCGTGTGGACCTAATCTTCGGATCGAACTCCCAGCTCCGGGCGATCGCGGAGGTCTATGCGTGTGATGACTCACAGGAAGTGTTCGTGCGTGACTTCGTGGCTGCCTGGGACAAGGTGATGAACCTCGATCGGTTCGACCTAGCATGATCTCGGAGGAGGGGCAGCTCGACTCGAGAACCGGCGGTTCTAACACCGGCGTAGGAGATACCATGAATTTCAAAAGCCTGGCATATGCGGCGCTTGCCACGTCAACGTTGCTCGCCGTCGGATCGCGCCCGGTCGTGGCTCAGGAACAGACGATCCACGACCGGATGTTCCACAGCCGGGCCGTCGAGGCCGTGGTCTGGGCCATGCCGCTCTTAAACTTCAAGGGGTTTCGTGACGCGCATGCGGCGGCCGGCGTCGGCCCCAATGACGTGACCTACCACTCAAAAATCCAGAACTGGAAATTCCAGACCGCGACGCCGAATAACACCACACCCTACGTGAACTTCTACTGGAACATCGAGGATGGTCCAGTCGTGGTCGATCTCCCACCCTCGGCGGACGGCGTCGGTATCTTCGGGACGCTGATGGATGCCTGGCAGCGTCCGATGGATGACGTAGGTGCGGCAGGTCGTGATAGAGGCCGCGGAGCAAAATACCTACTGGTTCCGCCGGGCTACGACGGCCCGCTGCTACCGGGCGCACTGGTGTACGAGCAGCGCACGAATCATGGTTTTGGCGTGTTCCGCCCGATCATTCCTGACGCGAGTGAGGAAAATCTTGCCAAGGCGGCGCAGTTCGTGAGAGGCCTAAAGGTCTACCCGCTGTCGGCCGCTGATAACCCGCCGGAGATGAATTACGTCGACACCTACGATCTCCTTCTCGAAATGACGCCAGTGCTTGATGGCGGCATCTTTTCCCACATCCACGAGATCATCCAAGAGGAAGTGGTCGAGGAGCAGAATCTCGCCATGATGGGCCTGCTCGCTCGTATCGGTATCAAGAAGGGCGAGCCTTTCGAGCCGACCGCCGAGGAGCAGGCGATCTTCGACAGAGCGGGACCGGACGCCCTTCAATACATGCTCGAGCAGTACCACCGTTACTTGAACCCATGGATGTACGAGGGCAAGAAGTGGAGCACGCTTACACCTGCGGGTGAGATCGAGACCGACTGGACCTACGAGTTTCCGTCGTACTTCGATTATCACGCCCGCGGTGCGCTCTACTACGCGATCATCACGAGCGTGAAGAATTACGGAGCGGCCACCTTCTACCTCGACCTCGCAGAGACGCCGGACGGAGAGTGGCTCGACGGCGGCAAGAACTACAAACTGACGGTGCCGCCGAACGTGCCGGTGAGAAACTTCTGGGCGGTCACAGCCTACGACCTCGAAACGGCCTCTTACATCCGCGAAGTTGAAAAAGGCAGCATCGACTCGAACCTCCCTGATCTAGAGAAGAACACGGACGGCTCGGTCGACATCTATTTCGGTCCGACGGCACCGAGTGGCAAGGAGACGAATTGGCTCCCGACCGACCCCGACCGGAGGTTCTTCCTGCTATTCCGGTTCTACGGCCCAGAGCCAGGCGTGTACGACGGTAGCTTCGAGCTCAACGATATCGAGAGGCTCAGCAACTAGCTCTGCGGCGGCCGGCAGAATCGCAAATCCTTACGCTGACGCCCAGATAAGAGGTCGAGTGAAACGAGGGAGCATCCCGGCCGGGAGTCGGAATGCTCCCCCAACCAACCGCTACGGCCTCCTGCCCGGGGTATTTCCTTTCGCCCACGTCGGATACGCCGGTCTCGCCGGTGTTGTGAACTCGCCTTGCTCCGCCAACTGGGCCATCAGGATCGCCACCGCCCGCTCGAGTTGCACGTCTCGGCCCTGGCGCCACGCCGCTGGATCGACGTCCACCTCGTATTCCCCTTCGAGAGACCAGAGGGCTGCGCAACCAAGAGCTTGTCCTTTTCTTGTTCTTGCGCCCCGCCGCCTAACACGCCAATAGACTCTTGCGAGTGTGCTACGTATTTTGAGGCCGCATCCCATCGCACCGATTCAGAAAAGGAACCTATGAGGCCCTCGCCCTTCCCCTCCCCATTCCTCGCGACCGTCGTGCTCGCCGGTCTCTTTGCTGGACCGGCCGCCGCGCAAACCGCCTCTCCTTACTTCCCTGCCGGGTCCGTTAGCGGACTCCCGCTCGTCCAACCAAACGACAATAGGGTTGCGGCGGGTACGCTGCAGGGCAGTGTGCGTGACATCGCGTTGGAGGTGACCCGCGCGGATTGGCGAGTGGAAACACCGGACGGCCCGGGCCTTCGCGTGGCCGCCGTCGCCGAGGAAGGCGGCGCGCCGATGATCCCGGCACCGCTAATCCGAGTGGAGACCGGCACCCGCCTCAGAGTGCGGATCAGGAATCGACTCGATGGCACACCCATCACCGTGTTCGGGCTCCACACGCGGCCGGCCGGGAACGCCGACCCGATCGAGGTGCACCCGGGCGACGTGGGGACAATCGAGTTCGACGCGGGAGCACCCGGGACCTACTTGTACTGGATACGCGAGGGACCTGAACTCGACCCCGAGTCGAAGGCGGCGGAGAGTGAACAGGAGCAACTCGCGGGGGCCTTCGTGGTCGATCCCGTCGGAGGTTCGCCTCCCGACCGAATCCTCGTCATGAACATCTTCTCCGAGCGGGTGGACGAGACCCTCTCCCCGACAGGGTGGGTCGAGGGGCTCGCCATCAATGGCCGCTCGTGGCCCTTCACGGAGCGGATGGCACTCACCGTGGGCGAGGAACTTCGGTGGCGGATCGTGAACGCAAGTAACCGTGAGCACCCGATGCACCTGCACGGTTTCTTTTATTCCGTCTTGTCACGCGGGACCACGACAGGAGACACGATCTACTCGCCGGACGATCGTCGGCTCGTAGTAACGGAGTCGATGACGGGGCGAACGACCATGCTGATGGAGTGGACGCCGACGCGGCCGGGCCGATGGCTCTTCCACTGTCACCTCTCGTTCCACGTCACATCGGAGATCCGGCTTCCCGGGGCGGTGGAGGCCGACACCAAACACGCCGACTCGCACTTGGCCGGGCTGGTGATCGGGATCGAGGTTGCGCCCGGACCCTCCGACCTGATCTCTCGGGGGGCGCCGGTAGCGGTAGACCTCTTCGCCAACGAGTATGGCGATCGAGCCGGTTACCGATACGGGTTCGCCTTCGATCCGGACTTCGCCGCCGACAGCCTGACCGATGTGCCTGGCCCACTGCTCGTCTTCAATCAGTTCCAGACGGTGGACGCGACGGTCCACAACCGCATGGCGGTCCCCACGGGAGTCCACTGGCACGGACTCGAGCTGGATTCCTGGGCCGACGGCGTCCCGAATTGGAGTGCCTCCGACGGGCGTGTCTCACCCGCTATAGCCCCCGGAGACTCGTTCACCTACCGTCTTTCACTCATGCGGCCCGGCACCTTCATCTACCATTCGCACCTCGACGACATCCATCAACTCACGGGCGGACTCTATGGTGCGCTGCTCGTCTTGCCTGAGGGTGAACGGTTCGATCCCCGCACGGACCACGTCTTGGCCTGGGGGTGGAACCACCCGGACGGGATGGGAATGGATCAGATGGATTGGAACGGACGTCGTGAGCAGCCCGATGCCACCGTTCAGGTCGGAGAGTTGCACCGCTTCCGGCTCATCAACATCGCGCCGGCAGGTCGTATCACCGCGTGGCTCACGCTCGACGGTGACATCGTGCCGATTACGCTGCACGCCAAAGACGGAGCCGACCTGCCGCCCCAGCAGCGCGTTCCGGTGAACCGACTCGCGCCCCTGAGCGTAGGGGAGACCGCCGACTTCACGTGGACGCCGACCGCACCGGGGACGTACGAGCTCCACGTGGGCTTCGCTCCGGCCCCGGAGGAGCATCTGGTGCAGCGGTGGGTGGTGCGGCCGCGCTAGGAGGGCGAACTACGGTACCAACGGCCGTCCGATCTCGTACTCCTTGGGCGGCTCCGCCCCAAGCAGATATCGCACGAAGTAATCCCACCGCCGCCGCATCATGTAGCTGCCATCGCTGCCGTAGCCGTGCCCCGCGTTCGGGAACACCACGAGATCGAAATCCTTGTTGGCCTTGATCAACGCGTCGACCACGAGGTACGTGTTGTATGGTGGCACGTTGGAATCCATGCCGCCGTGAGCGAGCATCAGCTTGCCTTCGAGGTTCGCCGCGTGCGTTTGGTTGGCCTCGGCGTCGTAGTTGTTGCCCTCGCCATTGGGCACGAGCAGACCCTGGTAGCGTTCACCCCAGTCGTCCTCGTAGTTCCGGTTGTCGTGGTTGCCCGACTCCGCGATGCCGACCTTGAAGAAATCCGGATACCGGAACATGGCACCAGCGGTGGCGAACCCGCCCCCGGAGTGGCCCCAGATCCCCACGCGCTCGACATCGATGAAAGGATAGCGCTCGGCCAACTCACGGATGCCCGCGACCTGATCGGGCAGCGTGTTGTCACCCATACGACCGTAGTACGCGTCGTGGAATGCCTTCGAGCGGCCCGGTGTCCCCATGCCGTCGATGGCGACCACGATGAACCCGAGTTCCGCGAGCGCTTGGTGATCTCCCCGCGCGGGGCGGAAACTCCGTGACCCCACACTCCCGCTCTGCGGGCCGGGATAGATGTAGTCGATGATCGGGTACGTTGCCGTAGAATCCAGATTCGTGGGCGTGTACATGAGTCCGTAGATGTCGGTCGTGCCGTCACGGCCCTTCATCGTGACGGGCGTCGGCGGTCGCCAACCCGTCGCCACCAGCGCCGAGACGTCCGCGCGTTCGAGTTCAACCAGTTCCCTGCCGTCCGAGTCCCGGAGCACGCTCACCGGTGACGTTGTCGGCGTCGAGTACGTGTCGACGAACGACTGTCCGTCCGGCGCCATGGAAATCGTATGATTGGCGTTCTCGGGCGACAACAACGTCAGCCCGCTCCCGTCGAATCCGATCCTGTAGAGGTGGCGGAAGTAGGGGTCGCGATCGGGCTCCTGGCCCTGCCCGAGGAAGTAGATGGTCCGCGCCCGTTCGTCCACGCGCAGCATGTCCACCACGTTCCCGTCGCCTTGCGTGATGCGGTTCTTGAGCTGACCGGTCTCGAGATCGTAGAGATAGAGGTGGACCCAGTTGTCGCGCTGCGACCACCAGATGAACTCGTTGGTCTCGGGAAGCAGCGACCAGTTCTCGTTGGCACTGGCATCGCCGATCTGTGTTTCGGACCGCTCGTGGAAGAGCGTGCGGACTTCCCCGGTCACGGCGTCAGCGACGCGCACCCAGGCGTCCTTGTGGTCCCGCGAGCTGGACACGAACGTGAGCGCCGAACCGTCGGGGTGCCATAGCATGTCGCAGATGCGACCACCACACGCGATATGGTCGGTCACCATCGAACGGTGCGCATCCGGCGGCATGTCGAACCGCACGACGCGCGGCGCGTTGGGGCCGTCGACCTCGATCACCACGCGTTGGACGCGGAAGATGACGCTGTCGCCTGGCAGCGGATACCGCCACGACTTCAACGCCGGCTCACCCACGGTCGTCCGTACCAGATACATCCGGCTCACACCACGCCCGTCGTGCTGGAAGGTCGCGATCTTCCTGGAATCCGGTGACCACGTGAGCACCGGCGAATCCCGTTTGACCCAACCGGCGTTGTTCGTGGCGTAGCCAAAATCCTCTTCGCCGTCCGTGGTGAGCTGCGTGTCCTCCCCCGTCGTGAGGTCGCGCACCCAGAGATTGTGATCGCGAATGAACGCGGCCTTGGTGCCGTCTGGTGACACACTCGAATTCGGCGGCGCGTCGTGGCGGTCACTGTCGTTCGCCTCGGAGCAGATATATGCCCCGACGTCACAGACCCACTCGACCCGGTTGGCGAAGACCGTCAGGGTCAGCGCGCTGCCGTCGGCCGATACCCCGATGGTGCGGACCGGAATACTCCCTTCCTCGATCTCGGCACCGGTCGCGTCCCGCAGCACCCTGGCCAAGCGCGCATGGTCGAACGCATCACTCCGCGTTCGCTGTTCCGGATCGACCAGCACGAACCGATTGCCGTCGGTCCCGGAGACCCGGTACCATGCCGATCCATCGGGCAGCCAGGTCGCTCGCCCTGGGATCCCGCTGACCAATCGAGACGCGGTGGTGCCCAGGAACTGCTCGGCGTGGGCATAGTCATCCGCCGTGACAACCGGCGGCGTTTGCGCGGCCGCGGCCAACGGCGCGGCGCTGATCAAAACGGCGATGATTGGAGTACGCATGACAGAAAACTGGCCTCAGGGACGGGCTGGTGGCAACCGTGTCATGAAACCACTCGTAGGTTGGGCACCCTCCACGTGCGTGCACCGGAGGAAAGCCGTAAGTTCCGTGGCGCTATTCCTCCCTACTGAAGGAAACGACATGCGTAGAACGAGCATCGCGGCCTGTGCGGCCTCGCTTGCCATCCTTGGCCTGTTCCCCGATGCGGGCCAGGCGCAAACCCGCGAACCCGAGTTTCCGCCTCCCAGCATCACGGAGTACCAGCCACGCTCCACGCTGGTCGTGCCGGAGCATCCGGTACCCAGAGCGAGGTTCCCGGTCGTTGACTTCCACGGTCACCCACCGACATTGTCGTCCATCGAGAACATCGAACGCGTCATCACCGCGATGGACTCCCTGAACATCCAGGTGATGGTCCAGGCCCGCCCGAGTTCAGGGGAACGCCTCACGTCACAGATCGAAGCGGTACGCGCCGCTGGATACGCGGACCGCTTTGTGTTCTTCGCCTCGCTCAATCTGCGCGACATCAGCCCAGGATCAGGTGCAGCAATTGCCGCGCAACTCGAGGAAGACGTGCGCGCCGGGGCTGTTGGCATCGGCGAAATTGGGAAGAGCTTTGGTCTCTTCACACTGAAGGCCGATGGAACGCGCCTGGAAATGGACGATCCGGAATTGGACATCGTCTGGGAGACCGCGGCGAGACTCGGTATTCCGGTGTTCATCCACACCGGCGATCCGGCCGAATTCTTTCAACCGCTCGACTTTGAGAACGAACGCTGGTTGGAGATGGCGCTGTTTCAACGTAGACGATTCAATGACCGAGAGCGATTCCAGAGTTTCGACGATCTGATGGCTGAGCGGGATCGGCTCTTGGCGAAGCACCCAAACACGACGTGGGTGCTCGCCCACCTCAGTTGGTACGGCAACGACCTGGCGCGACTCGGGAAGATCTTCGACGAGCACCCCAACGTGCATGCGGAGGCGGGTGCCATTCTCTACGACCTGGGACGCCAACCCCGCTTCGCGAGGGAGTTTTTTACGAAGTACCAGGATCGGATCCTCTTCGGCAAGGATTCGTTCCGACCGGACGAGTATCCATACTACTGGCGCGTGTTCGAAACGGCCGACGAATACTTCGACTACTACCGTGATTACCACGCGTTCTGGAAGCTGTACGGCATGGATCTGCCAGACGAGGTCCTGCAGAAGGTGTATTCGGGCAACGCCGCGCGGATCATTCCGCGGATGCCAGACATTCCGGAACCGGGCGAGAAACCAAACGAGGAAGATATGAGTCAAGCAGAACACGATCGTCGCGTCGATTACGTCGAGTTTGCGACTACGGACATCGAGCAGACCAAGAGGTTCTACTCTGAGGTGTTCGGTTGGGAGTTTACCGACTATGGTCCGGAATACACGAGCTTCACCGACGGGAGATTGGGAGGTGGCTTCACCGTGGCACCGGAAGTCGTGGCAGGCGGTCCACTGATCGTACTCTACGCCACGAACTTGGAAGAGATCGCAACCCAAGTCCTCGAGAGCGGTGGGCAGATCGTCAAAGAAATCTTCGAGTTTCCCGGCGGACGACGTTTTCATTTCGCCGATCCCAGCGGCAACGAGTTGGCGGTGTGGTCGGATCAGTCATAGCTGCGCGATTGATCACCGCGTGTCGGGCAGCTGGGCGCTACCCCTCTACTCCGCGCGCATTGCTTCCGTCGGGTCGATGCGCGACGCGCGCATCGCAGGGACGAGACTCGCCAACAAACCGGTCGTGACCAGCACGAGTGGTACACCAACCAGTATGAACGGGTCGGTAAGGTCTACGTGGAATAACGCCTCCTGTAGACCTTGAATCAGCCAGATCGCGACCGCAGCCCCGGCAAGTAGTCCCATTCCGATCTGCACGAATGCCTGTCGTAGGACGCCCCGCACCACGTCGGCCGCCCCGGCGCCCAAGGCCATGCGTATTCCGAACTCCGATTTTCGCTGCGTGACCGAGAAGGCCATGACCCCATAGATCCCAATCATCGCCAGGGCCAGTGCCACGATTCCGAACGCGAGGTAGTACCTGCCGTAGAGTCGATAGCGACCGGTTCGCAATGCAAGCACCTGCTGCATCGACCGGGCACCGTACACGGGAATGGTCACGTCGATCGCAGCAACCGCGTCACGAATCACGCTCGCGTGCGGGAGGCTTCCACCTTCCCCGCTCGCCGCGACGGTCATGTATCGGAGACCCCAGCGCCCTAACCAAACCGTCGGGTCCGCGCTGCCGCTTTGTGCCAAGGGCACGAACACGCGGGAAAGATCACGCTCGGCACGGTTCGATGTCCATAGATCCGGAACCACTCCAACGATGGTCAGCCACGGTTGGGTGCCATCGGCACCGAGCCTTAGGCGTTGGAAGAGCACGGACTCACCGGGCAAGTGGCGCGTTGCAAAGCTCTGGTTCACCACGGCGACCTGTTCTGACCCCGCAACATCGGACCGGTTGATGGTGCGTCCCTCGATCGGCTGCACGCCGAAAATGCCGAAGTAGTCGCCGCTTACCGTTCCGGCACGGACCTCTGGATGTTCCGATTCGTCGAGATACGCCCTCCCCTCGAGAGTCAGGGCAACCACAGGCCCGGCCTGACTCGGAAGTACATTGGCAATCGTAGCGGCCTCCACTCCCGGTCGTGTCTCCAGTTCATCCAATAAGCGAGTTGCAAAACGGAGGCGGCTTGCATGGTCAGGATATTCGGCCTCAGAGATCCCGACTTGCGCCATAGGCAGGGCGACGCTTGCGGTCATGATGCCTTCGGCATTAAACCCTTCCCGCACGTTCGTGAGGTTGAGCACCGATCGTACCGTCAGGCCTGCCGCGAGCACGAGCCCAGTGGTCAAGGCGAACTCGACGACGACCAAGCCACGGCTGAATGTCGAGAACCGGCGACTCGACGACCCGCGAGATTCGTCTTTCAGTACGTCGGCAACTGGGGTTCGGAGCGCATGAACCGCAGGGATGGTACCGGCAACCAGCGCAGTGAGGCCTGTAACGGCCACGACAAAGATGAGCGACGTACCACTCAGCCGAATGTCCCACCAGAAGAGCGAGTCACTGCCGTGGGGTAGGTCGAACACCCCAGCCTGGGCGCCCGCGTCGAACCACGAGACACCGACGGCCGCGATGGCGATGCCAAGTGTCGCGCCAATGACGGCAAGGACCAAGGACTCGAACATGAACTGCTTCACGATTCGGACTCGGCTCGCACCGATTGCCGTCCGAACAGCAACCTCCTTGGTGCGGGCCACTGCTCTGGCAATCAACACGTTCGATACGTTCGCACAGGCAATGAGCAGAACCAGCACACTGCCCGCCAGCATCGTGTACACGAGGCGCGCGAAGTCCTCACCAACGTACTCGTCGTTGAACGAGCGCAACTGCGCAAAGATGTTTCGATTCGTTTCCGGGAATGCACGCGCGAGGTCCGTCGAAATGGTTTCGAACTCCGCCCGCGCGCTCGCGAGGCTCACACCCGATTTCAGTCGGCCGAAGACGTCGAGGCGCCCTTGTCCTCGCTCGGTTTCACGGAGATCGATCCGAAGCGGTCGCCAGAACTGTTCGGCAATAGGAAACCCGAAACCTTCTGGCATCACACCAATGACGGTCGCAGTCCCGCCATTGATCGAGAGCGTTCGCCCCACAACCAACGAATCGCCGTCAAAGCGACTGCTCCACAACCTGTGACTCAGGACGATGACGTTGGGGCTGCCCGGTTCACTCTCGTGGGACGTGAACACCCGACCCAGCGCCGGCTGGACCCGAAGAAGACGGAATGACCCCGGATCGATGTAGACACCCCACAGGCGTTCGGTGTATCCATCGGCGCTCGTGAGATGAATCAGCGCCTCGACGTAGGCGCCAAGGTCTTCGAACGTCGTTTGCTGGTCGCGCCAGGCGACGTAGTCATGGGGTGTCACCGCCAGCGTACTGATATCTTCTTCACGGTTTTGCCGTTCGAAGTGGACGAGTTCGTCCGCCTTCTCGAATGGGAGCCCGCGGAGCACGGTAGCATAGGTAATCGAGAACGTTGCAGCCGTGACGCCGATGCCGAGCGCCAGCGCGATGATCGCCACCGTAGATAGTCCAGGATCTTTGCGGAGCATGCGGAGCGCAAAACGCAGATCGGTCAGCATCGTCGTCAAGGCACGACCTCGTCGTTGTTTATGCGTGTTCGGGCTGGGTGGATGCCATGCGTCGCCGCGGAGGCCACGACCGCGCTGCCCGAGCCCCATCACGAGGGCGTCCCGCACGGTGCGAATCCAGAACAGACGAACGGCCGCGGGCCCCAATGGCTCCACCTCCGAAAGACGGGCTCGGAACGTGACGCTCATGTCCTCGCCAAACCGACGCCGGAACGATGTGGGATAGCAAAGGAGGAGCATCGCGAACACGCGGTCTCCAAGGGAACGTCGGAAATCCATCGCTTCTAAGCCGTTTGAGGCTGGTCGAGCAGATTCAGGCTGCGTGAATACTCAACGAGCTCGGCCAAGCGCGCGGCCTCGGCGGCGAGAACGCGCCGACCCAGCGTCGTGAGGTGATAGGTGCGCCGGCGCGGGTCCTCTCCCTCGGGACGCCCGTGACGATCAGCCTCCTCGACTAACTCGGCCTCAAACAACCGATGAAGGTGCCGATACAACGGACCTGTCTCCAGCCGAATGGTTTCCCGGGATCGTTCGCGGACCGATTGCATGATCGCGTACCCATGCGCATCGCCCGCCGCAAGCGCCAACAGGATATGGGAAACCGCAGGTTTTAGCGGCAAATACTGGCGTATGTCCCGTGGATCGCCCATGAATCACCCCTCTGCCTTAGGTACGATACGTATGTATACAGTTTGTATACATTTGGCAAGAGTGGCTTCCACGATCTCACCTGCCTCGATGAGCTCTCCGATTGATCCGCGGGTGTCGATTGGGCATGTGGTCCCCACCGACAGCATGTCTCTCCCTCGCGCATCCATCGGCGGCGGGGCTTTGCCCGACCTGCGCCCTGTAGCTCAATCAAACAGTGGCCGCATTCGTGCGATACCCTCGCGGATATCGTCCTCGTCGTAATGGGCAAAAGACAGGCGCAGGAAATTGCTGAACCTGCCGTCGCTGGAAGAAGCGGAACCGGGGTGAAACCCTGTCTGCAGTTCCCGTGCTCTGTCGCATAGGGACGCGGTGTCGACGTGATCTTCAAAGTGCAGCCAGAAAAAGTAGCCACCGTCAGGTCGCTGCCAGGTGGCCAGATCGCCGAACTGTGATTGCAGCGCGTCCTGCATTGCCTCGACGCGACGGCGATAGGTGCGTTGGAGCTCCTGGACATGCGTCCGTTGCAAGCCGAGATCAATTGCGTGCCGGACGATGTGCGAAGAATAGTGACTGATGCTGCCGGCACTCTCGATGAATCCGTTATCGAGAAGGCGCTTGCGCAACCCAGGGCCGGTTTGGATCCAACCAAGCCGCACTCCCGGGGCGAGAATTTTCGAAAATGAGCCGAGCGACAACACGGTGTCGCCTTCGATCATCGTGCCGAATGCCGGTGCCGGCTCGTCATAGTAGTACAGGAGCTGATACACCTCGTCTGCGACGACCAGAAAGCCATGCTGTTGGCTGAGTTCGATGAGGCGAACTCGGCGTTCGGTGCTCATGCAGTGTCCGCCCGGATTGTGGTAGCTGGGGATGACGTAGACAAAAGCCGGGTTGTGTTCATGCACCAGTGCCTCGAGCACATCGACTTGCATACCGTCGTCGTCGATCGGGATGCCAATCACATTCAATCCGTGGTCGCGAAATATCTGAAACGCCAGATAATAGCTCGGCTCCTCGACGAATACGGTGTCGCCCGATTTGCCAAAGACCGTCGACACGAAGTCCAACGCCTGCGAGTTGCCAGCGGTCTCAACCAGTGATTCCGGACTGACGGAGGCGTTGTATCCCTCGCCGAGATATCCCGCCAGCGATCCCAGAAAACGCTCGTCACCCTCGATAACACCGTAGGTCAGCTCGAACGGTTGTGCGTCACGGAAAAACGACTCGCTGGCTTGGCGAAACAGGTCGACAGGTAACAGGTCGGCTGAAGGCTGGCCGATGCTCAGGTCGATAGTTCCCACCGGCGGCGCGCCGTAATACGTCACAGTGCCGTTCACGATGATTCGTCCCCTGTCAGAATTGACGTATTGTCGAAAGTCATCACGTCTGCCGCCCAGAAAGTTGTAGTGCGGGTGGTCGCGCCGCGATCTTGAGAATAATCTCCATACAGGCTTTCGTGAGGAAAGAATGATGAAAATAATTATCGTCGGTGCCACCGGTGCGGTAGGCAAAACTGCAGTAGCGGCCCTGTCTGGCCGGCATGAAGTCATCAGCGTCGGGAGAACCCGTGGTGATGTGCAAATGGACATCGAAGATGTCGACAGCATTCGCGCAATGTATCAGCAGATTGGCAGGGTGGATGCCGTGGTGAGCGCTGTCGGCCATGTCCATTTTGGTGCGGTACATGAAACGACCAGCGACCAGTTCATGGAAGGCATTTTTCGGAAGGTGTTACCACAGGTCAACCTGGTGCTCGAGGGGTTCGACTATATGAATGACGGCGGTTCCTTCACCGTGACCAGCGGTGTATTGAACCGGGATCCGATCCCGGGTGGTTCGTGTGCTGCTGCCGCCAATGGCGCACTCGATGGCTTTGTCACAGGTGCTGCGGTTGATATGCCTCGCGGCATTCGAATCAACGCTGTCAGTCCGGAAGTACTGGAAGTGTGTCGCGCGAAATACGACGGTTTCTTTCGCGGTCACATGCACGTATCGAATGAAGCGGTTGGGCTGGCCTTCAGTAAGGCCGTAGAGGGCTGTCTGAGTGGACGCGTATTTACTGTCGACTAGTCCGATCCAATCAGCGTGGTGTCCTGGAAGCATGCCGCCGAACGTTACCCATACGATGAGGCTTACTTCGCAATCCTCGCAGTGCGTTGCGAACGGTCTCCTCGTCCGGTACGGGTGTGCCGGCGGGCTCAGGAGATGATGGGCAGTCGGCCGAGGCGATCGCGACGGAGCTGACCGGTGCCTTTGACAAGTACTGCACCGTGGCCACCGGCGACTCCTAGGGCTTCAGCGGCGCCCCAAATCGCGACGCTTTTCATCCGGATCGCAAGCTCCCAGCGGAGTGCCGGCATGTCGAACTCACGTTGTTTGCCGTGGGTCGCTACAGGCGATCGCGCGCCGTGTGCAGATAGTAGTCGACCACTTCTCCACCGGTATCGAGCACGTGGATGCCCGGGTAGCGGATCGTCGTGGGACAGATATGACCCGGCACCGCCAACAAATAGTCTCCCACGCGAGGCAGTTCGCCCTTGATCCGGAAAACCCCGTGCTCTTCGCTCTGCGATACGAGTTCCGCCGTGTCCTGGCCAAGGAGGTAAGCCCTTTCCTCGATGGGGAGATCTGAACTGATTCCCTTGCATCCCAGGTCCGTGGTGATCGTCCCCGCGTCCGGATAGCGATCAACTACCTGTGTGAGGATCAGGGCAGCCCAGCGAAATGGCATGTCGGGCATGGACGTACTGTAGCCCGCGTCCCAGTAAACAAAGGTCCCCGGTGATCCGTGCATGCCCTCCGTGCGTGCGTAGTAGGCAAACGAAAAGGTGCCGCCGGCGACTACGCACGGGACGGGCATCCCCGCGGACTCGACCTCGTGCTGAAATCCCTGAAGCGACTCGATGTGCCGTTGCGCCGCCGCCTCGCGTTGAACCATGTCGCTAAAGTGATCGTGTCCGTCGTACAAGTGAAAACCGGATGGCTCCAGGAACTGGCGTGCGTCGATTTCCCGATACAGCTTTGCAGCATCAGGGCCGAATGCAATGCCCGTGCGGCGCATGCCTGCATCCAGATCCAGCATCGCGCGTAGTGACTGTGTTCGGCGTGCGGCGACGGTGGCGAGCACGTCGAGGTGAAACGGAGTGCTGACGATGGTGGCGATCCACGCGTCCGGGTAGGACGAGGCCAGGTCGCACAGACGCTCGATCTTGCGCTCCTGGCCCTGAGGGTACGAGAGAATCGCCTTGCGTGCTCCGGCCTGGAGCACCATTGCCAGTTCCTTCAAGGTGGCACACTTGAACCCGTCAATCCCAGCCTCGACCTGTGTGCGCGCGACCGCCTCCGATTTGTGCGTCTTGACGTGGACGATCAGATTCTGGCCGCCGCCCACCATCTCGCAGACACTGCGAATATTGTCGTACATCACGTCTTGGAAGAGCAGCATGGCCGGTGTTTCCAGCGCGTCCGGGTCGGCGACGTTATAACCCTGGCAGGTGATCATCGATGCATTCCTTGGAGGAAATCCAATGACGGTGAGATAGACACACCGATATTCTCCCTATACTCTCCCGATGCGAAGACGCAGGGAATCCGGCCACCCCTATTTCAGCTTCCTTAACGTACGCTGGGAGTCGGCTTTGGAAGAAGATCGACAATGAGTGACGTGCAGGAGTACATCGGAGATGGGCTGCAGCGCTTTACGGACGAGATCTTCGAGTTCTTACGGTTCCCCTCCATAAGCGCCAAGTCGGACCACGACGCCGACACCCGCCGTACGGCCGAGTGGCTACGGGTGAAACTGGTTGACGCGGGACTCGAGGCCGAGGTCATCGATACGCCCGGTCATCCCATCGTGTTGGGAGAATGGAGAGGGGCCGGTGAAGACGCCCCTACGATCCTCGTGTACGGTCACTACGACGTGCAGCCTCCCGAGCCTTTAGAGCTCTGGGATTCTCCTCCGTTCGAACCGGAATTCCGAGAGGGTCGCCTCTACGCCCGTGGCTCCGCCGACGACAAGGGGCAACTTTACCTTCATGTGAAGGCAGCCGAAGCGCACCTGAAAGCCGGCGACGGACTACCCGTGAATCTCATCATCTTGGCCGAGGGAGAAGAGGAGGTGGGCTCGCAAAACCTGGTGCCTTTTGTCGAAGCGAACAGCGACCGGTTGGCGTGTGATGCCGTCGTCATCTCAGATTCGGGCATGTTTGCAGCGGGGGTGCCGGCTCTCCTTTTTTCGCTCCGGGGCCTAGCCTACTGTGAGATCCACGTGGACGGCCCATCCAGCGATCTGCATTCCGGCAGCTACGGCGGGCCCGTCGTGAACCCCGCCATGGCCCTCTCGCAGATCCTGGCCACGCTGTTCGACGACGATGGCAGCATTGCCATCGACGGCTTCTACGACGACGTCCTCGATTGGGACGACGACACGCGGGACGGCATCCGGAGCTTGCCGTTCGACGAGGAGGATTTCGCGGTGTCGGTCGGAGCTACACTCGCCGGAGGTGAGAAGGCGTATTCGGTCCTCGAGAGGCTCTGGATCCGGCCCACTTGCGAAGTGAACGGGATCCTCTCGGGCTACACCGGCGAAGGCGCGAAGACGGTGCTTCCACGGAAGGCCATGGCCAAGGTGAGTTTCCGCCTGGTTGCGGACCAGGATCCCCGGCGCGTCTACGAGCTCGTCCGAGCGCATGTCGCCAAGGTCGCTCCTGCGGGCGTCACCGTCCGTGTCGAGGAGCTCCACGGTGGCAGGCCCTGGCGAGCCCAGCTTGACGGCAAGCTCAAAGCAGCTGCGACGACAGCTTTGACGAAGGCTTTCGGTGCGGCACCCGTGCCGGCAGGTGAGGGCGGAAGTATCCCCATCGTCAGGGAGTTCGAGCGGTGCCTGGGCGCGCCCGCCCTGCTCGTCGGCTTTTCCCACCCAGGGGCGAATGAGCACGCGGCGAACGAGTGGTTCCCCCAGGAGAACATCGAGAAGGGCATCCGAACCCTGGCCTATCTGTACGAAGAACTCCGCTAGAGGTGGTATGACGAACAACGACCTCGCGCAAGAACGAACGCGATGGGAGTTCATTGTCCTCGGTAGCATGTTCGTAGGCTATATGGGATTCATTCTCTCTCGGACAGCTCTCCCAGTTGCAAGCCCGGAAATGTTAAAAGACCCGACACTCGGACTCGATGAGGCCAGTTACGGGGATATTGCAGCGTGGGGCATGGCGGGAATGATTTCGGGAAAACTCGTTACGGGAGTGATTGCCGATTGGCTCGGTGGCCGGAGAGTGTTTTTGGTGGCGCTCTCTATCACTGCGTTGCTCACAGTTGTGTTTAGCTGGGGCACCTCTGCCACCATCTTTGCCAGCTTGAATTTCCTCCTGCTGTTTGCAATGGCGGCAAGCTGGCCCTCCATGGCCAGTATCATTTCGGTATGGTACCCGTCGACAAAATATGGAAGAGTGTGGGGAATACTTTCGGTGAGTTCCCGTCTCGGTGCTTCCCTATCAATGATATTGTTGGGAACGCTGCTCACCGTATTCTCCTGGCACAACGTATTTCGTACTGCTGGGGTCATCAGTTTTTGCGTCGTCGCAGGCATCTTTTTCTATCTCAGAGCGAACCCAAAGGATGTAGGGCTTCCAGCTTTAGAGGATCAAGTCGCGCCAGAAGGTGCTGATAGACAAGATGAACCAAATGCTGAACGGACGGCACCTCACTTTCTCGATAACAAGAATCCGGCCGAAGCACTATGGGCGTTCGCCAGAAGCGGACGCTTCTGGCTCATATGCGCGAGTCTTATGTGTACGACCATATTGATGGACTTTATCCTTTTTCTGCCGCTGTATCTCACTTCTTTTGAAGGAGTGTCCTCTGCTCAGGCCGGTTCTTGGGCCTCCGTATTTCCCATCGGATGTTTACTTGCCTTGGTTGTGGGAGGATTCATCTACGACGGCGTCTCACGAAAAGGAAGAATCGGTCTCTTGGGTGGGTTGTTGGGAGCTACCAGTATTTGCGTTGCAGCACTGTGGAGTTTGAAGGGACTGCCGATAATTCCGGATTCGGTCAAATTTCCGCTTGCGATTGCAATCCTGTTCTTTTACGGATTCACGCTTGCTCCAGCCTACTATCTGCCAGCGAGTGTCTTTTCGAATGAATTTGGTGGAAAACACTGCGCACTCTTAATTGGGCTGGTAGATGTTGCCGCCTACTCCGCTTCACTCCTATATCTCGTTGCAGGGGGAAGAATGGTTGTGAATTGGGGATGGCAGAGCATGATCCAGTTGTTCTTGGTGATAGCTGTATTGGCAACCCTGATTACCATCTGGTTCGCCTTCGAAGATTACAGACGCTTCGTATCATCCGTCGGGGAAGCTCGGCGTCCAAGTTTGGTTGGGACCTAAAGACGTCCAGGATCAGGTATTGGCGTCCCACTCCTCATTCGGACCTCCCGGTGGGAACAGACACAATCTCAATGGCCGGCAGTCGAGCCACCATCGATCGGTAACGCGGCGCCAGTCACGAACCGTGCGTCGAATGAAGCCAGATAGAGGACGGCATGGCCGATCTCGGCTGGCATGGCAATGCGCTTCATCGGTGCATAGTCGATCATCCTCTGCTCTGCAGCGGCTGGGTCGTCTTTCTTGTCGATATGGTCGCGGCGGATCATGTCGGTATCGACGTAACCCGGGCAAACGCAATTGACCCGTACGTCCGGCGCTAGTTCCAACGCCATGGCGCGGGTCATGTTTACGACCCCACCCTTTGAAGCGCAGTATACGGTGATCCCTGGCACTCCCATCAAGCCAGCATCCGAACCGATGTTGACAATATTGCCCTTGGACTTCCGCAGTGCCGGTAACGCCGCACGGCAACAGAAGAATGTGCCCTTCAGGTTGACGTCGACGTGAGCGTCCCACATCGCCTCGTCGCAATCTGCAATGGGTCTACCAGAACCGATGCCGGCGCTGTTGATCAGAATGTCGAGGCCACCGAAAGTGTCGGTCGCAGTCTCCACCACCGACTCGCAGCCTGGAACGGTTCCAATATCGCCGGGCGCCGCGACCACGTGCTCACCACCGCTCAGTCTCTCGATGGCAGCGCTCACGGATTGCTCTGTTCTTCCGTTGATCGCGACACGCGCACCGGCGGTGACAAGGGCTTCGGCAATGGCAAAACCGATACCCCGACTGCTGCCCGTTATTAGCACCCGCTTGTCCGTGAACTTCATGGCCTTCCCTCCTCTGCTACTGAATGATTCGCTTGCACACTTCCGGGTTGATGTTTCGTCCACAGACGACCGCGACTACCTCACCGTCAGTTGTCATGAGATTGCGTTTCTCTCGACATGCTGATCATCACACCAGATGGCGCAGCAACTCGCTGGCGCACATGTAGCCGGGGGTTCCGGCTACTGAGCCGCAGGGGTAGGTGCTGGAGCCACAGATGGACACGTTCTCGAACCCGCCGAACTGGTAGAAACGCCGGTCCGGGGCCTCGGCGTATTGCCGATCGAAATAGCTCTGCCCGTCGACCAGCATGGTGTGCTCCAGGTTGCCACCGGGAAACCCGAAGGTCTGCTGCAGATCCCTGGGCGTGAGCAGCCGGCTCCAGACACAATCCTCGGGATTGGCGATGTAGTTCAGGATCGTGTCCCTGACCTGTGCTTCCACTGCGTTGAGTTGCTCACCGGTGCGACCCAGCGCGAGGTTCTTGAAGAACACCGCCAGCCGATCATATGGCTCCTCCAGACCCATGTGCCGCATGGCAGCACCCTCGCAGTAGATCTGGAAATAGCCCGGGGCGAAGTCCTCCCCATCCACAACCGCCAAGGTCGCAGCTTCAAACGCATCGATCGTGTCGACAGCAAACACGAAGCGAAACGCTGCGTCGGATTCCCGGTCCTCGGTGCCGTGCTTCCACCGCACCGGATTGCGGAACATGAGGTTGAGTTTGCCGGAGCTGCCCAACACCTGCTCCTGGGAAGTGTGCTCGATCAGCGCCGAATCTCCGGTCAGGCGCGCGGCGGTCTGGGGGTCGGTGGCGAACACCAGGTGATCGAAGGCAAGCGCCTGGGTGCCGGATGAATCCTCAAAGCGCAGGACGCCGGTCTGTATGTCCACTTCGTGCACCGCGCAGGGCAGTATCAGTTTCGCGCCAAGTTCCTGGTTGATCCGACCGAGTTCACGGGTGATCTGCCAAATACCGCCGCGCACGAAGCCGTAGTAGCCGCCGAATACCGAGCCAGAATCCATCATCGGGATGGTGAATGCGGAGTACGGTTCGGACAGGGAGACCGGACCACTCTCCGAAACCGTCATGGCCACGTACACCTTGGTGCCTTCGGCTGTGAGGTAGTGATCCAGCAGACTCTTTGCGCTGCCGGTGATCCAAAGCGTGGTCAGGTCTGCCCCCAACGCCGCGACCGCATCTTGCACGCTGGGCGGTTGTCCGGAGCGGTAACCCGCTCGAAGAAATCGCACCACCCGATCTTCATCGGCGCGGAATGCGGCCAGGTCACCTTGTTCTCCCCATTTATCCGCAAACTCCCGGTCCAGCTGTGACGTATCACGATAGATCCAGGTTGGCTGACTCGTGTCAGGGAAGTGCACCAGCTTTGGGTGTTTGGGCGCCCAGCCCCGCAGACGGTCCGCGAGACCGGTCTCCCGCCAGACAAACTCCTGCATGAGCCCCAGCACCGATGCGCCGAGAGCATAGTCCTGTTTGACGCCGTGGACTTCGACGGTCTCCGACACACAAGCACCGCCAACCCGATCGCTGCGCTCGAGCAGCGTGACCTGGTGGCCAGCACGCACCAGGTAGTTGGTAGCGACCAAGCCATTGATGCCTGCGCCGATGACAGCGATTTTCAAGGGAGTTCTTGTCACCTGATCGATCGCGAGGGTGTTATCCGCTACAAGTGGCTGGTGGCACGAATCGGAATCCCATGGGTTAATTGCCTTCCACAAACTTCTTCAGGCTATTCAACAAATTGTCTTCCACTTCTATCTCATTGCTATTCAATACTCTCGATCTCATTCTATCTCCACGCTCCCCAGGAACCAGGACTTCTTCTACTCCTTCGACAGTCTTGGCTTGCTTCATCGCCACGGTCATCTTGGTGGTTTCTTCTATGAATCTCTGCATGCCAATCATGGCTTCAGGGTTGATCGCAATGACGACGTTGCCATCGTTGTCGCTGGCATTCAGGAAATCCCCGCCAACCAACGCCCCTCCGATAATCTGGACGATGAGAGCAAGCCCAGAGCTCTTGACTCCTTTGTCAAACGGTCGTATCGCTCCCTCCATTATTTCTGCTGGGTCTGTTGTGTCGTTTCCTTCTTTGTCATAGCCAAGCCCTTTGGCGACTTGGACTCCTTGTGTCTGTGCTTCCAGTAAACCAAAGTAGGATATTCCCGACGACGACATATCCAATACAATGGGGTCGTGCTCAGTCGGGATACCCCACGCTATTGGATTAGTACAAAACAAAGGCTCATAAGAGCCGTGAGGAGGGACCATCCCGAAAGGGTAACTTGACATCGTAATGCCAACCAAACCGGCGTCCGCGATCTTTCGTGACCAGTAGCCGATGGCACCGGAGGATCCATCACCCGTATGCACCCCGACTATCGCTATGCCCATTTTTTTCGCTTTTGCTATTACCGTGTTGACGGCTAGTTCCAAGGCAACGGCTTCCATTGAAAGGTTGGCGTTGATGATCGCGGTAGTGGGGGTCTCTTTTTCTATGGTTGGTGCTCGTGCCTTTTGATGTCGTGGTATTCCTTTGCCAATCAATTTGACAATGCCTTGATCGTTTCCTCTCGTTTGCGCATACATGAGCATATCGAGAATTATTGTGGCTTCTTCTTCTGGATAGCCATACTTGGAAAGTGCTCTCATCGAAAGTTCTGTTAGTTCTTGGAGTGAGATATTCACGGTACCTCCTTTGTTTCCCGGCGCTTCCGTTTGGGTCGACACGTTCAGAAACAGCCAGTTCGCGTTTTGCTCAGGCGTATCCTATCCAAACGGCCACAGCCAATGCGATGGAGCCCACGATCCAGATCTTCACCATGAAGGGGAGGATGAATCGCAGCCAACGGTCGTATGGGATTCCCGCCATGGCCAGGGCGCCCACGAGCACAGCTTGGGTGGGAACCAGGATGTTGCTAAACCCGTCGCCGAACTGGAAGGCCAGTACCGCCACCTGCCGGCTCACCCCCACGAGGTCTGCCAGTGGCGCCATGATCGGCATAGTGACATAGGCCTGACCGCTTCCCGAGGGGATGAACAAGTTGGCGAGGCTCTGGACGAAGAACATCCCCACGGCGGAAAGGGCCCCCGGAAGCCCCTGAAGGGGAACGCTGATGAGCCCCTGAAGGGGAACGCTGATGCCGTAGACCAGTGTGTCCACGATGCCGCCCTCGCTTAACACGACCTGGATGCCCCGGGCCACGCCGATCATCAGAGCAACGCTTGTGAGCGCCGCTGCGCCGGCGCCGAACTCCACCGCTGTGCGGTCTGGGCTCATGCGGGCCATGATGGCCATGACCACGGTGAGAGCGACGAAGACTGCTCCCATTTCGACCAGATACCAGTCCCACTGGCTAAGCCCGTAGACAAGAAAGGCCATCGCGATGCCAACGGCGGCCAAGACCAACTTGTGCGTCGTGGTCATGGGCGCATGGTCTGCCCCGACCTCTCCATCTCCGCCAGTGGAGATCGAAAGCCCTTCGGGAGCATCAACGTCGGCCACCAGGCTCGCCGCCTGATCCCGACCTACTTTCTTGGCATATGCCCAGACGTGGTGAATGCCAATCGGCAGGAAGACGACCATGAGCACCATGCGGTACCAGAGCCCCGATGCGGGTTGGAGTCCCGCGACGTCCTGGGCGAGAAGAACGGTGAAGGG
>JBDHLU010000083.1:0-16519 GCA_039656555.1 Gemmatimonadota bacterium
ACCATCGTGATTCCTGAATGGGTGCTCGACCTCGAGCACGACTTGCAGCGGCTCATCATCCGGCACGAAGAGGAACACCGCAGCGCTCGCGATCTCTGGCTCGCCGTTGGGGCCATGGTCGCGGTCATAGTGTTTCCCTGGAATCTTGCCCTGTGGTGGCAGACGCGGCGGCTGAGGCTGGCTGTCGAGATCGACTGCGATCGGCGCGTGCTCGAAAACGGCGCCTCGGTTCGGTCGTACGCGGAGCTACTGCTCACGAGCGCCCAACACCGAAAGCCACGAATTCAACCCGCCGTGATAGCGCTGGCGGAGTCCTCAACCTCGTTGGAAAGGAGAATCGACGACATGACCCGCTCCAAGATTCGTTCTCGTGCGACACGTTCGATCGTGCATGGTCTAGCTGCACTTGGCTTGGTGGTCGTT
Organism: Gemmatimonadota bacterium; assembly: GCA_039656555.1. GTDB lineage: Bacteria > Gemmatimonadota > Gemmatimonadetes > Gemmatimonadales > GWC2-71-9 > CAMYLY01. The sequence continues at coordinate 424 of JBDHLU010000083.1, forward strand.
GCTTGCGACACGCCGGTCCCGGAGGCTCCTGTGTTGTCCGAGCAGTCTGTAGACAGTGATGTGAAAGGCAAGGTGACGCTGAGGTCCGTTGAGGAGGATTCCACAAAGCTCCACGTCCTCATCAAGATCAACATGAAGGAAGACCGTGATCCGCTGTACGTCGTTGACGGGGTCATCATAGGGGCCTCGGGAATTGACATCGACAAGCACGATATCCGTTCGATCGAGGTGGTGAAAGGCGCCGCCGCCCAGGCACTCTACGGCGCCCGTGCCTCGAATGGAGTCATCCATATCACGACAGTGGATGCGGCTGAGCCGGAGACCTACGAACTCGTGCCGGTGAAGGAGCGATCGAGGTCCGGTAACTGATTGTGCCGTATTGAGTTAGACTAGCACTGCCGCGTTGATTTAGCGGCCGATCGGGGGTATATTCAAAGGACCTCCGGAGGGGTCAGTTTCTGGCCCCTTTTTTCGTATCCACAACTCGGCAACTATGACAGCTCCCAACCAACGCGAACGCATTCTTCCCCGCCTCATCGAAGACGAAATGCAAGAGTCGTTCATCGACTACTCGATGAGCGTAATCGTGCAGCGTGCACTACCCGACGTGCGCGATGGCCTGAAGCCCGTGCATCGCCGCATCCTCTATTCGATGAACGGGCTGGGTCTCCAGCCCAACCGTCCGCACAAGAAGTGTGCAACGGTGGTCGGTGATGTGCTCGGCAAATACCACCCACACGGTGACACCGCGGTCTACGACGCGCTCGTGCGCATGGTGCAGGATTTCTCTCTCCGATATCCGCTCATCGACGGGCAGGGCAACTTCGGGTCGATCGATGGCGACCGTGCCGCAGCGTACCGGTATACAGAGGCGCGGCTCACGCAGCTGGCCGTCGCGATGCTGGAAGACATCGACAAGGACACGGTCGCGTTTGCCCCCAATTTCGATGATCGATTGGAAGAGCCCACGGTTTTGCCCTCCAAGTTTCCCAACTTGCTGGTCAACGGTTCATCGGGCATCGCGGTCGGGATGGCCACGAACATCCCGCCGCACAACCTTGGGGAAGTTGCCAGAGCGGTGAAGCACCTCATCGACGAGCCCGACGCCGAGATTACGGACCTCCGCAAGATCGTCCATGGTCCCGACTTCCCGACCGGGGGGTTCATCTACGGTCACGACGGCATCAAGGAGTGCTACGAGACCGGGCGTGGACGGATCGTCATGCGCGCGCGGGCCCAGATCGAAGAGAAGGAGTCTACCGGCAAGACGTCGATCGTCATCACCGAGATCCCGTTCCAAGTCAACAAGACTCGGTTGATCGAGCAGATCGCCGATTTGGTGCGAAACAAGAGAATCACGGACATCGCCGACCTGCGCGACGAATCGGACCGGGACGGCATGCGTGTCGTGGTGGTTCTCAAACGCGACGGCAATGCCGACGTCGTGTTGAACCAGTTGTACAAGCACACCCAGATGCAGACCACGTTCGGTGTGATCATGCTGGCGCTCGTGAATGGCGAGCCCAAGGTGATGAAGCTGAACGAGATTCTTCAGCATTTCATCGATCACCGCCACGAAGTCGTCGTCCGTCGGACGGAATTCGACTTGGCGCAGGCCGCAGCCCGGGAACACATCCTCAAGGGTCTGATGATCGCGGTCACCAACATTGACGAAGTGGTGAAGATCATCCGCGGGTCGAAAGACGTACCAACGGCGGACGCGGCGCTGCGGAAGCGGTTCGAACTGAGTGAGAAGCAGAGCGAGGCCATTCTCAATATGCGGCTCGCGCGTCTTACTTCCTTGGAGATCGACAAGCTCGAGGCAGAGCTGAAGGAAGTGCAGGCCGTCATCAAGGGGCTCAAGGCCCTCCTCGAGTCGAAGCCGCAGCGCATGCAGGTGATCAAGGACGAACTCGATGAAGTAGTCAGGAAGTTCGACAACGAGCGTCGCACCGAGATCGTCGCGGAGGTCGGTGACTTCTCCATCGAAGACCTGATCGCCGAAGAGAACATGGTGGTTACCATCTCGCACTCGGGGTACATCAAGCGCATCCCGGTCACGACCTATCGCCAGCAGCGCCGAGGCGGGCGCGGTCTCAATGGGATGGGCACCAAGGATGACGATTGGGTCGAACACCTGTTCATTGCATCGACCCACGACTACGTCCTGTTCTTCACCGACGCCGGCCAGGTGTATTGGCTGAAGGTGTACGACATTCCGCAGGGCGGGCGCGCGGCGCGTGGAAAGCCCGTCGTCAATTTGATTCAGACCGATCCGAAAGAGCGTATCGCTGCCTACCTGTCGGTACGCGAGTTCACGGACGATCAGTATCTGATGTTTGCCACGGCCAAGGGCGTAATAAAGAAGACGGTGCTCTCGGCGTACGGTAATCCGCGGGCCAACGGTATTCGGGCGATCAACATCGTCGATGGTGACGAATTGATCGAAGTGCAGATTACGTCCGGATCAAACGACGTGGTCTTGGCGACGCGCAACGGGATGAGCATCAGGTTCGAGGAAAAGGACGCTCGAGAGATGGGCCGCGCCACCGCGGGTGTGCGTGGCATCCAACTGAGTTCAGGTGATCGTGTGATCGGGATGGTGATCCTCCGTCGCGACTCCACGTTGCTCGTCGTCACGGAGCGCGGTATGGGGAAGCGGTCGGCGTTGGGTGATTACCGAGTGCAGAGACGGGGGGGGAAGGGCATCATCACCCTCAAGCGAAGCGAAAAGACGGGCGCAGTGGTTGCCCTGAAGGAAGTCCTACCTGAAGATGAATTGATGATGGTCACGCGGCACGGCGTGATCATCCGAGTACCCGTTAGTGGCATCCGCGTGATCGGCCGCAATACCCAAGGCGTCAAGGTGATGAATCTCGATTCCGGTGATACGGTCGTCGACGTAGCGAGAGTGGTGCGTGACGATGTAGAGGAGGTTGAAGGTGCGGAGGTCGTGACGCAGGGTCGCGACCAACGTGAGATGGAGTTGTAGACAAGCTGCACGTGCCCCTGGTGTCTCTCGCAGACATCCAGGAAGCCGCCCGCGGGCTCGAGGGCGCGGCCGAGCGCACCCCCCTGGTGCACTCGGACGCGCTGTCGGAGCACGCGGGCGTTCGCGTTTATCTAAAATGCGAGAACGTCCACCCAAGCGGCGCCTTCAAGCTGCGGGGCGCATGGACGTTCATCCGCCGACTCGGTGAGGAGGCGGTCACCCGCGGTGTCGTGACCTATAGCAGCGGCAATCACGGGCAGGCCGTGGCCTGGGCGGCCAACAAGGTAGGTGCCCGCGCCGTGATTGTCGTGCCCGAGACGGCTCCGGCCATCAAGGTCGAGGGTGTGAGGCGTTGGAACGGCGAAGTCGAAGTAGCGGGGACTACGTCAGAAGACCGATACGCCCGCGCGCTGGAGTTGGCGGAGGAACAGGGATTGGTGGTAGTGCCGCCTTTTGACCATCGCGACATCATTGCTGGGCAGGGCACGGTGGGCCTGGAAATCGTCGAGGATCTCCCCGACGTTGCGCACGTTGTCGTGCCGGTTGGCGGTGGTGGGCTCCTTGCAGGAGTCACGACGGCGGTGAAGGCGATGCGCCCCGAAACGGCGGTCACGGCTGTCGAACCGGAGACGGCGGCCAAACTGGCGGCCGCACTCGAGGCTGGTGAGCCGGTCAGATTGGAATCCACGTCCAGTATCGCCGACGGATTACTTCCACTTTCAGTCGGTGCGGTTACCTTCTCCCACGTGAAGGGTCGTGTGAAGGCGGTACAGGTTTCCGACGTGGATATTGCCGAGGCCACGGTGTGGCTCCACCTTCACGAGAAGGTCCCCGCGGAACCCTCCGGTGCTGCGACCACGGCGGCCTTGCGCTCCGGTAGGCTGACGCTCAACGGACCCTGCGTGCTGGTCGTGAGCGGCGGTAACGTTGCTCCGGAGCGCGTCGAAGAGCTTGCAACGACGTTTAGGATTCAATGACGACTTCTGCTGCCCCGGCAAAGATTCTCGTCGCCGACGACGACCAAGCCCTCTTGAATACCCTCACCACGATTCTTCGCGGGAAAGGATACGAGGTCGTGCCCGTCCCGGGCGGCGTGGGATTGATGGACCACCTTGCCGAGGAAACTCCTGACCTTCTCATGCTCGACATCATGATGCCCAAGGTCGATGGACTCCAACTTCTTCGGCAGGTCAAGGCAGATGTCCGCTTCCGCGACATCCCGGTATTGATGATCTCCTCGATGGCACCAGAGGAGGGGACCGTGCAATCCCTCGGTCTCGGCGCGGCCGATTTCATAGGCAAGCCGTTTCGAGTAAAGGAACTGACGGCCCGTATCGATGCGCATCTCCGATCCGGGCTTGCGCTCCGCAACGCCCTGAAGGAAGCGGAATCACGTGCCACGGAGGCGGCCACCCAGGCCGAGATGGTCGATATTTTGCACGAGGTGACCGACGCGCTGGCGCCGGACGAGATCTACCAGATCCTGACGCGCCGAGTGGCCAATGTGCTCAAGGTGCCGCGTTGCTCGATGGTGCTTGCCAAGGAAGATGACGATGTTGGCATCGTCGTCATGTCCGCTGACAACCCGATGCTTCGCAACCTCGAGATCCCACTGAAGGTGTATCCTGAGATACGGGAGGCGTTGGCAAGCGACAAGGCGATTCTAGTGCAGGACGTGCAATCCGATCCGCTATACGCAGAAGTGCGTGAATTGTGGAAACGCGAAGGCATTAATGTCCCTACGCGATCGATCATCGCAATCCCGTTCGGACTCCGAGAGGAACAGTCGGGCGTGTTTTTTCTGCGCACGTTGGGCGATGACCCGCCGCTGACGCTCGAGGATCTCCAATTTGCCGACAAGGTGGTCCAAACCTCCGTCAACGCCATCGAGAAGGCCTACGCGCTCGAAGAAGCAGAAACAGACAAGATCCGGTACCAGTGGTTGGCCACCGTGGACCCGCTCACGGGTTGCGACAACCGGCGCTCGCTCATGGACAAACTCGATCACGAGTTGGAACGCGCGCGGCGGTATGGTTTGGCCATCTCGATAATGATGATAGATTTGGACCGCTTCAAGTTGGTCAACGACACGCATGGCCATCTAATGGGCGACAGGGTGTTACAACAGTTGGGCGACTTGCTGCGGCGTCAGGTGCGCGCTGTCGATGTTGTCGCGAGGTACGGTGGGGAAGAATTCGTGGTTGTGCTTCCCGAAACCGACAAGGAAGGTGGCGTGGTTTTCGCAGAACGTATCCGCATAGCCGTCGCCGAACACGACTTCTCCGATGCCTCCGAAAAACTCGGGGCTACCGTGTCCATCGGTGTTGCGGGCACCCCGGGTGATGGTATAACCTCCCCGGAAGAGTTGTTGAGACATGCCGATGCCGCATTGTATCGCGCCAAGGAGAAGGGCCGCAATAAGGTTTGCCAATGAGTCGACGCTGTCCACGCTGTAAAACGGTCTACGCCGGGGAGGCGCGTTTCTGTCCCAAGGACGGGAGCCCGCTGGTCGATGTTGCTGGCGCGGGTGGCAAGGTCGTTCAGGCGCCGAAACCTATGTCGCTCGATTCTGGTACCCAGGTTCGGCAGGCCGCGCCAAAGCAGAGGGGATTCGGACTCGACCGGGCCGCCTCACTTGCCGATCAGATGATCGACAATCGCTATCAGGTCCTGCGGAAGCTGGGCGAGGGTGGCATGGCCATGGTATACGAAGCCCGTGAGGTGAGCTCAGGGCAGTTCGTTGCCATCAAAGTGCTGTCACCAAAACTGAGCAAGGATCCATCGTCCGTCGAACGGCTCCGCCGCGAGGCCGGCCTGGCAATGCGCCTCGAACATCCCAATGCGTGCAAGATTCTCCGTCTCGGCGAGACGGAAGACGGATTGATCTATCTGGTAATGCCGTTCTTGGATGGTGAACTTCTCTCCGATCGCGAGGCCAAGATCGGACCGGTGGACATCGAGCTTGGTGTCGAATGGATGGTCCAATCATGCGCCGGTCTACACCATGCGCACCAACTCAACATCGTGCACAGAGATCTCAAGCCCGAGAACATTATGATTGTGAAGGGTAGGGGCGACGGAGAGATTGCTGTCGTGATGGATTTCGGACTCGCCAAAGAGAGCAAATCGGGTCCGGGAGTCTCTAAACTCACCGCCACCGGCATCATCCTGGGCACGCCGGAGTTCATGAGTCCGGAGCAGATCCGAGGAAGGGACCTCGACGCGCGGAGTGACGTGTACGCCTTGGGGATCGTGGCGTTCGAACTGTTCACCGGCAAGCTTCCATTTCAGGGGCGTACGCCTCAGGAGATGATGATCTCCCGGCTCAGAGGGAAACCGACACCAGCCCGGAAATTCCGCACCGAGTTTCCAGCTCCCCTCGAGGCCGTTCTTATGAAAGCACTCGAAACCGAACCAGCCAAACGATACACGACTACTCTCGAGTTCGGCCATGCGTTGGTAGACGCGCTCGAGACCGGCGACAAGGCCCGCTTGAAGGGAATGCTGGCCTAACTTTTCGTTATTCGTCCTTCCTCTACGAGCGTTCCCGATCCATGAAGCGTTATCCGGCGTACGACCCTCCAGAGTACGTCGACTGGCAAGCTGACCCGGATCTCGTTGCTGCATTCGATGAAACCGTACGCGCCCACCCGGAACGCTCGGCCATTGTCGACGCTTTGAGCGTCGATCAGAAACTTGGGTTGCATGAGGGCATGTTGCGCGCACGGCTGCACGATATCGCGCTCCAACGATGGGTGAGGCAGGGCGTGATCTCGAAGGCATGGCTTGCTACCGGAGAAGAGGCGACGACCATCGGGCCCGTGCATGCCTTGGATCGCGACGTCGACATCGTCGCCCCGATGATTAGAAACGCCGGAGCCTGTGCGGAAATGGGGATGTCGGTCGCAGACATGCTTCGCGGATACATCGGCTCGTTCGATTCGCCGTCCAAGGGGCGAGACGGCCACGTCGGCAGTTTCAGTCATCGCGTACTCCAACCGATTTCCAACATTGGAAACATGCCGCCGGTCACCTGCGGCATCGCGTTGGCCTTTCGGTTGCAGCAGACGGCGGGCGTCGTGATCACCTGGGTTGGCGATGGTTCGGTTGCATCAGGTCCGACCCATGAGGCGTTCAACTTCGCGGCAGTGCAAACACTCCCGGTCATATTCATCATTCAGAACAATCAGATTGCGCTCGGTACCGTAGTCGCCCAACATCACCGGCCGGATGATTTCAGTGATGTTGCGCGGGCCTACGGATGTTCGGGATGGGGGTTCGACGGCAACAACGTTTTGGATGCCTACGCCGCCACCAAGATCGCGGCGGATCAATGCCGGGCCGGCCAAGGGCCGGTGATTTTGACCGCAGACACGTTCCGCATGGGTGGGCACGCGACGCACGACGAGCAGGACGCGCGTCGCTTGATCCCGCCATCGATGTACGACTATTGGGGGAAGCGCGATCCGATTGGGTTGTACGAAGCGCACCTCCTCAGTCAGGGTGTGAGCGAGGCAACGCTAGCGGAAGCGGAACGACAGGTCACCGAAGAAGTGGACCGGGCCGCGGAAGAGGCCCTCGAGTCTCGCGAGAGTAACATGCCACCTCCCGACTCGGCGATGGACGACGTCTACGCATCATGAGAAAAAGGCCCGAATCGCGCGGAGCGATCCGAGCCTCTCCCAAATCCTCGCGTCGATTACATGCCGACCAATGTCTTGAATGCCGTCCACACCTTCGGGATCGAGAAGATCAACACAGTGAGAAGCACCGGCGGAGCCACATATCGCACGAATCCGGCCCAGGCCTTCCGATAGCCTTCGTTGTCGAACCCTTTGGCCAATTCTGCATCGGCTTGAGGAAGGATCTTGTAGCCCACTAGAATAGCCGTCATCAAACCGCCGAACATCAACAGTACCGTCCCGACGAGCTTGTCCAGAAAGTCGAGCACATTGAGGTTGATCGCCGACGCCAGGCCGGCCACGGCCACTGCGCTGCCAAACACTAGTGTGGCCTTTTTCCGCTCCCAGTTCCATGAATCAATGACCGCACTCACGACGACCTCGAGGAGCGAAATGGCCGAGGTGAGCGCGGCAAAGAACAGCATGATGAAGAAGGCCGAGACAACCCATTGCCCCCCGGTGATGCTCAGCAACGCGGGAGGAATCGCAATGAACAGCGTTCCGACCGTACTGTCGGTATTCAGCGTGCCACCCAGGCCAATCGCGTCCTGAAGGCCGAAGTGGAAGATGATCGGGAACACGAAGAGCCCGGCGGTGAAGGCTACTCCAAAATCCGAGATGGCGATCGTAAGCGTTTCCTTAACGAGGTTGTCCTTGGTCTTGATGTATGACGCGTATGTCATGATTGCGCCCATACCCAGGCTCAAAGAGAAAAACGCCTGGCCCGCCGCATCGGTGATGACGGCTGGATTCAGCAACTCGGCGAGCTGCGGTTTCAGGTAGTACGCGTATCCCGCCCCGCCGCCCGAAAGGGTAGTGGCCCATATCGCCAACCCCACGAGAATGAGGAACAGCATCGGCATCAGGATGAGTGCCGCCCGCTCGAGTCCCTGCTTCACGCCGCGGAGCACGATGAACATCGTGATTCCCATAAAGAGCAGGTGCGTGATGATCGCCGGTATTCCAGTGCCGACTGCGCCGAAGTAGTCTCCAGCGCCAGTGGCATCGGCCGGCAACACGTTCCGAACCGCGTCCAACGCATAGCGCATCGTCCACCCGGCGATGACCGAGTAGTACGACAAGATCCCGAACCCGCAAAAAGCGAACAGCCACCCTAACGGCGCCCAGCTCGGGCCACCGAGTTTCTTGAGGGCTTGTACCGGAGCAACCTGCGTCATACGTCCAACGACCAACTCGGACGTCATGATAGGCATGCCGATGAAAGCGACAAAGACGAGATACAGCAGCACGAACGCTGCGCCGCCGCCTTCAGCAGCCACATAGGAAAAGCGCCACATGTTGCCGAGTCCGACGGCAGAACCGATCACCGCCATGATAAACCCGCCCCGCGTGGCCCAGGAATCGCGGCCGTTGCCCTGTGGTCCTGGCATTCGGGATCTCCTCTCGGTGTGAAGGGCCCAAGTTTAGCGCGCCCCGGGGCCGTGTCTAGTTCCATCACTTTTCCAATCCGGTGCGTTCCCTCTATCTTTCCCGTCCGCGGATGGGTGATTCGCAGCAACGGCGAGGCTGGGCGGGCGCCGCGGCCTTAGAACATGGATGATGTAAGCACATGAAAGCATTGATCTTAGGGGCTGGCCTCCAGGGCCGGGCCTGTGCATTCGATCTCCTCGAGCACACGGACGCTTCCGTGACCCTGACGGATGCCGTACCCGTCGAACTCCCCGATTTCCTGACCGTTCACGAGGGAAAGCGGCTGACGGTAGAGCGGTTGGATGCCAAGAATGAGGACGCGCTCCGCGAGGCGATCAAGGACGCTGACGCCGTGATGAACGCCTTGCCCTATTACTTCAACTTTTCCGTGACCAAGTTGGCTGTCGAAGTCGGCACCCATTATTCCGACTTGGGTGGCAACACCGAGATCGTGCAGGAACAGAAGACCTTACACGACGAAGCGGTGGCCAAGGGGTTGTCGATCATGCCAGACTGCGGGCTCGCGCCGGGCATGGCCAATATTCTCGCGGCAGAAGGCGTGAACCGATTTGAACACGCGAGGAGCGCGAAGTTGTTTGTCGGTGGGCTTCCACAAGAACCGAAGCCACCGCTCAACTACCAAGTCGTGTATTCGCTCGAGGGCGCCCTGGACTACTACACGACCCTCTCGTGGATCATCCGCGCCGGTGAGCCGACGCAGATCGAAGCGCTTACTGAACTGGAGTGCGTGGATTTTCCGCCTCCGCTCGGGACCCTCGAAGCGTTTCACACCGCAGGCGGTCTATCCACCATGCCATGGACCTTTGCCGACAAAGTGGACGTGATGGAATACAAGACCATGCGCTACCCTGGGCACGTCCACATTATGAAGGCCATCCGTGACCTTGGGCTCTTGGATCTCGAACCCGTGGATGTGGGCGGGGTCAAGGTGCGCCCCCGCGACGTTTTCATCGCGCGGGTCGACCGTGACCTACGCATTCCGGATGCGCCGGACGTCGTCGCGCTCAAAGTAGTGGTCGAAGGTCGGCGCATAGACGGGCCGGGCCGGGTCACGTTCAGGCTGCTGGATGGGTACGATGTCGAGAATGGCATGTCGGCGATGAACCGCACAACGGGTTTTTCGTTGGCCATCACCGGATACATGCAAGCCAATGGGGAGATCGAGAATGTCGGTGTGCAATGCGCGTACGAGGCGATGCCCTATCGGCCATACGCGGACGCGCTCCGCCAGCGCGGTGTCGATATCGTGGAGGTAGAGGAATTGCTGCTCGCGTGACCGACTGTGGAGATGCTCTGCTTCGCGAAAAGTGGGACGTCGCGACGCCGTATGGTGAATTCGTCGAGGATGTGCAGGAATACGAGAGTCTCTGGCGCGGGTTGTACAAGCGTGCGCAACTTCCCGAGTGGGCAGTCGAGCAAGCCAAGGGGCGCTGCCAGGAAGCACACTTCCTTGCCATCGCTGCAGATTGGTGCTGGGACGCGGCCCTTTCCCTCCCCATCCTCGCGCGCCTCGGCGATAAGACGGGCTGCTTCGACGTCCGATTGATCGATCGCGATGAGCATCACGATCTCATGGACTGCTACATCCAAGAAAACAAGGAACTCATTCCGGTCGTCATCGCCATGGATGGGCAATTCCGGGAAGTGGGCCACTGGGGGCCGCAACCAAGCGAACTTCGTCCGTGGGCCCGCGAGTCAAGGCCGACGATGGAAAAGGGCGAGTTCTACAAGGAAATGCGAAAGTGGCACATGCAGGATAAGGGAGAGTCGATCTTGCGGGAGGTGCTGGGGTTGTTTGACTAAGACGTTAGAAACTCCACTTCGAATGAAACTGTAGGACCCCACCGTCCGGTCCAAAACCGAGTGTGGTGCCAAACACTCCAGCCCTGAAAATCTGGATGATCACTCCGGCTCCCCCACCGTGCTTCAACCCCTCCGTGGTGAGCCTGAAGTCTTCTCCGAAGTAAACGCGCCCTGTGTCGAAGAACCCGACCAACGTGAGCTTGTACAGTGTTGGGGCTTCGCTGAGGACGTACCGGACGTCGAGGTTCAGCATCACGATGTCGTCGCCCAGGAAACGGCGGTCCAACAAGGCGCGATGGGTAGCGGCACCACCTAGTCCCTGAACCGGTCGGTCGGATTGTTCGACGAGGTCGATCGATCCGAACCCGGGGCTTCCGGTCATGATTTGAGCAGCAGCGCGCCCGTTGATCGAGAGGCGTTCGCCGAACGGGAGGTAGCCGGACGCGGAGAGCGTCGTGCGTGTGTAGCTCAGGTCGCCAAACGCCGAATCAGCGATAGCGTAAATAACTTGGGCCAATACACCGCTTCGAGGGGCGACCTCATCGTCTCGCGTATCGAATACAAGACCAAAACGAAACGCGTTGTCAGTCGTACCCTGGTTCACAAAGGGTACGATGCCTGCCTGCGCCTGCTCGGCGAGCAGCGTCGGCGTGTTCTTCAGTGTGTCGATGCGCCATCGTTGCAGGTGGAAGCCCGCGAGAACACGGAGTGGGCCGATGATGCGTCGTTGCGCCTCGCCACGAAACAGGGCGCTCCTATTGTCGGACCGATAGTAGTGTGGTTGAGCGTCGTTGATCTTGTCCTTGTCGAGTTCTGTGTCGTTACCCACGCCCAAGTACCATTCGCGGGCGCGGCGCTGGACTTCTGCGACGCCAGCGAAGCGCCAGCCCTCTACGAGCCGCGGCATGCGGGTCTGCAGGCGCACGAATTTGCTGCCCGACGTCGAGAATTGAAAATCGAGTCCGATGATCGCCTGGAATGGCTGCGGCTCGAAGAAATCGGCGAAACTCATGGGCCTGACCTGGGCGTAGTAAAGGCCGGCCGTCAGCCCGTCACGGGTTGTGTAGAAGACCTTGGGATACGAAACGTCGGTCCAGTTCCGACCGAACGTCGGAAGGTTGGGGATCTGCGCTGCTCCTTGCCGAGCGAAGCCGGCAAGGAGCAGGAGAACGATGCAGCGTTGGATCACCCGGTGCGTTGGTACAGTGCGGCGGTGTCGCGTTGACTGGCCTCGGACCCGTCAAACACCGTGTAGCGTCCGGGATAGATAGTCGCTGCCCCGAACTCGCCTCTCTTGTTCACGGCGTAGAAAGACAAGTTGAACGTCGGCTGCCCCCGCTCGTCCAGTAGGCGGTCCTCCGTCGTAGCGACGACTCGACGAAGTGTTTCGAGCGCCGCGTCAGCGGGCCTCAGGCCGCGCCGCATGTTCTCGACGGTAAGGAAGGCGCCACAGACCTGAATGTTGGATTCACCGCGACCGGTCGACCCCGCGGCCCCAATGTCGTTGTCCGTGTATTGCCCCGCACCGATGATGGGCGAGTCGCCCACGCGACCTGGAATCTTCCAAGCGAGTCCGCTGGTCGTGGTGACAGATGAGATATCACCTTTCGTATTTATCACGTTCATGTTGATGGTTCCGGTTTGTCGTGGCACCATCTGACTATCCCGCGGAACGTCGATCCAGTCATCGTCCGCACCGCGGTTTGCCCTCCAACGCAACCAGCGCTCCCGCGTCTCGTCGGTCATGAGGTCTTCGTCTTTGAACCCGTACGATAAAGCGAACTTCTTGGCGCCTTCACCGACGAGCATGATATGGTCGGTGTAGAGCAAGACGTACTTCGCGACGACGCTCGGCGTTTTGATGCCCTCCAAGGCGCCCACAGCCCCGGCACGTTTGGTTGGACCGTGCATGCACGACGAGTCGAGTTGGACGACGCCGTTCTCGTTGGGTAATCCGCCGTAACCGACTGACGTATCGTTGGGATCGAGTTCTTGGATCTTGACGCCTTCGATTGCAGCATCGAGCGTGTCGAGACCCTGAGCCATCAGTTCACCGGCCCGTTGTACCCCCCGGATACCGTTGCCGGACGCGATGGCGATGTTGCCGGCCTGAGGGCGTATGTGAACCGCGGGAGCCCCGGTCGCGCTTGCGATACTGGGTTTGGCCAACGCGCCGACAGCAATGCCAGCGGCGGTGGCGCCTAAGAACCCTCGGCGGGAAACAGAATCAGCCATGCGGAACCTCCGGAATCAGTCACCTAGCGGTTGTTTTCGGGAGCACGCGAATAAACCCGAACTGCGCCTCCCCTGTCAACTTGGTAATCTTGAACCATGCGTGTCTCCGTCATCCTACCGGTCTACAACGAGCGGGAGAACCTGGGCCCGCTTCTCCAGGAGATCACCGAAGCGCTTGCTGGCGTTTCCCACGAGATCATTGCTGTCGATGATGCATCGACAGACGGCTCAGCAGAAACCTTGGCAGCGTTGGCAGTCGAAAGGCCAACCTTGAAGCTACTTCGGCTTCAGGCCCATGCGGGTCAGAGTGCGGCGTGCGCCGCCGGGTTTGGGGCAGCGCGGGGCGACATCATCGTGACGATGGATGCGGACGGGCAGAATGATCCGACGGACGTTACGGCGTTGCTGAACGCACTTGCCGACGATCCGACTTTGGCGGCGGCGGTCGGGTACCGAGTCGTGCGCCGAGATTCTCGATGGAAACTCGTTCAGAGCCGCATCGCCAACGCCGTCCGAAACTGGATTACCGGAGACAGTATCCGCGACACGGGCTGTTCCCTGAAGGCGATCCGGACCGACGTTGTCTACCGGCTCCCACGGTTCAATGGAATGCACCGTTTCATACCGACTCTTGTGCGTCAGGGGGGTGGGCGGGTGGTCGAAATCCCGGTCTCGCACCGGCCACGCCGGTGGGGCGAGAGCAAATACGGGATCTGGAACCGTGTTTTCAGAGGGCTGAGGGATGCGCTCGGCGTCCGGTGGTTGTCGCGGCGGGCCCTGGCGTACGCAGTGGTGGAAGAGACGGCCGAAGGCGAGGAGTGACCCAGGGCGGACGATGCACTATTCACCGGCAGCCCATTATCTTATCCTCAAGATTACTGTGGATTACTGTCAGAGTTAAGGATTAAGACGACATGAACTCGCCCGAATTCGGGCGCTTCTTTCTTCCGGGGCCGACCGAGGTTCACCCGGACGTTCTCCAAGCCATGACGAAGCCCATGATCCCACATCGTGGGCAGGGAATGGTCGACCTTCTCGAAGGGGTCGAGCCGGGATTGAAGCGCCTGTTTTGTACCGATCAACCAGTGATGATTGGCACCTGTGCCGCAACCGGTTTCATGGAGATGGCCGTGCGGAGCGGGGTCCAGCATCGTGCGCTTTCTCTCGTGGGGGGGGCTTTCGGTGAACGCTTTGCGGCGATCGTAGCGGCTGCCGGGCGCGACGTCGTGCGGCTGGACGTGCAGCTGGGGCGGACGGTAGAGCCGGACATGTTGCGCGATGCCTTGCAGCGCGGTCCGGTGGATGCGGTGACGGTCGTGCATTCAGAAACGTCCACCGGCGCGTTGGCACCGTTGGAGGAATTGGCAGCAGTGGTGGCGGAGTTCGACGATGTGGTCCTGCTCGTCGATACAGTTACCTCGATGGCTGGTTCTCCCGTCAATACGGACGACTGGAAATTGGACTTCACATTCACCGGGGCGCAGAAGGCGTTTGCGCTCCCGCCCGGCCTTGCGTTTGGCGTGGCGTCAGAACAAATGCTCGAGCGCGCCAAGACCGTACCCGAACGGGGTGCGTACTTCGATGTCGTGGCGTATCACAAGGCGGCCCAGAGCTACCAGCCCACGAACACCCCGGCCATATCACTTCTTTACGCGCTCGAGGCGCAACTCCAGCGCATCGACCACGAGGGCGGGCCTGAGGGGCGGTGGGCGCGGCACGACTCGATGCGGAAGGCCGTCGAGGCGTGGGTCGCCGGCGCCGGTGGGGATCTGGGGTATTCCTATCTGCCGGAACAGGGACGTCGATCGTGGACGGTCTCGTGCCTCAACGTTCCGGATGGCACGAACGGACGTACTATTACCCAGGCTATGAAGAAAGAGGGTTGGGTGATCGGTTCCGGTTACGGAAAGCTGAAATCTCAGACAATACGAATTGGCCACATGGGCGACCACTCGGTGGAACAAGTCAATGAGCTCCTACAGTGCCTGGAGACGGTGACAGCGTGACTTACGTTGTAATAGTTGCAGATCGGATCGCCGACTTGGGGTTCGCTCTTTTGAATGCCGAGGAAGACATCGAGGTCATATCGACCGTTGGAGACGCGGATCGCCTCGAGAAGGAAATCAAGCGGGCCAATGCGCTCATCGTTCGGTCCGATACGAAGGTGACGGAGGCTCTGATGGCGGAGGCCCCGGAGCTACAGGTAATAGGTCGAGCCGGCGTGGGTGTCGACAACGTGGATGTGGTGGCAGCGACCCGGCGGGGCGTCGCGGTGCTCAACGCGCCTGGCGCAAACACGGTCAGCGCCGCAGAACATGCGATAGGATTGCTCCTTTCCAACCTGCGAAAGATTCCACCTGCGGTGAGTTCTATGCGCGCCGGGAAATGGGCGCGAAAGGAATTCCCTGGTACCGAGATGCGTGGAAAGACCCTGGGCTTGTTCGGTCTTGGCAGGATCGGGCGCCATGTGGCATCGATTGCCCGTGCATTCGGCATGCGAATCATTGCGCACGATCCGTATCTGCCAAACGCGTCATTTCTTGAATCGAGACCGGATCGCGCAAATGAAGGACGGGGCCGTGGTCGTCAACACCGCAAGGGGTGCGCTCATCGATGACGCCGCGTTGATAGAAGGGCTGAATTCGGGCAAACTGGGCGGGGCGGCACTGGACGTGTTCGAACCCGAGCCGCTGGCGGAAGATTCCCCGCTCCGGAGCCACGAACTGGTTACGCTGACCCCACACCTGGCAGCCTCCACTGCGGAGGCGCAGGAGCGCGTGGCCACGGAGATTTGCACGGCGATTCGCGATGCGTTGCTTACAGGGTCGGTCGGCGGCGCGGTCAACCTGCCGGGTATATCCGGGAAGGCACTGACGCGGCTCGTTGGGGTGATGGAACTCGCACGACGCATGGGTCGACTCGCTGCGGCGGT
>JBDHLU010000084.1:0-25871 GCA_039656555.1 Gemmatimonadota bacterium
CGGTAAACCGGGCCGCCAACTCGTTTACGTCCCAGTGCTCCGCGCCGGGATAATGCCAGGCTTTGTATTGATGAGATTCCCGACAGTCGATTACGACCGCACCGTCGGCGATCGACTCGGCAAAGAGATACGGCGCAACGAGGTCGACGGCACGAAGTTCCCGCGGCTTCAGCACCTTCCGATCGGCCACCGCCCGATGCAATGCGTCAAAATCGATCCCTGCCTCCTCAGACCGCGCCGCCTTCGGTTTGCACCTCGTGACCGGCTTGTCGGCCAGGATGTCACAGTACTCCCTAATGTGTGCGCTGAGCGCGGCGGTGCCAATGCGCTCCGCCCGTGCAATGATCTCGTATTTGTCGAACCCGATGAGCGGCCGGAACACCGGTAACTCTGTCACGTCATCGATTGCCCGCAGGTTGTGCAAGGTCTGCGACGACACCTGCCCGATCGATTCGCCGGTGACGATGCCTTCGGCGCCGATCTCGGCGGCCACTTGCTCGGCCACACGATACATGAGGCGTTTCAGCACGACCTGCCAATAGCGTGGCGTCACGCGCCTTTTGAGGTCGGCGACCACAGCGTCGAACTCGACCACATGGACCCTAGGCCGATCGCCAAAACTCCACGCGTCCGCCAAAATCTTGGCGACCGAGACCACCGCGCGCTCGTACGCCTCGCCACCGAGGTTACAGAACACGTAATCGAGTGCCACGCCACGCTTGAGCATGAGCCACGCTGCCACCGGCGAGTCGAACCCACCCGACAGCAAACACACCGCCCGCCCTTCCACACCCAACGGGAGACCGCCCACGCCCTCGATCCTCCCGCAAAAGAGAAAGGCCTCGCCGTCACGCAATTCCACGCTGACCGTAACGTCCGGGTTGTCGAGGTTGACGGACCCGTAGGCGTTCAGCGCGGCCCCCAGCTGGACCTGCACTTCCTGGGTCCCGAACCCGAACGTTCCCGCACGACGGGCGCGGACCGCAAAGGTCTTGCCCGATACGCGGTCGCGGAACAATTCCTCACCCGTACGAATGATCCCGCCGAGATCCGCCGGAATACGCGCTTCGATGGTCGAGACACTGCTGACCCCGAACACACCGGCTATCCGGCGCCCCGTGGTCTCATCGTCCGCGGTCACGAACAGGCGGCTCCACCGGTCTTTGAGAGTGTGCTCGATCCCCGACGATTTGAGACAGTCTCGGATGTTTTTCACCAAGACCCCAACGAACCGCTTCCGCGTTCCCCGCGCCTTCGTCGCGATCTCGGGTGCCAAGCGCACCAGGTAATCCGCCATACCTTCGAAGCTAGACCGTCGTTACTTTCTCGCCAACCATGGTGCACCACCCAAAACCGTCGTTGGTCCTGTCGAAGTGCCTGGAACTGGCCGCCTGTCGCTATGACGGGGTGTCCATCCGGTCGGACGTAGTCAGGGCCCTGCTCCCCTATGTGGACGTGCGGCCCGTCTGTCCGGAAGTGGAAATCGGCCTAGGTACGCCGCGCGATCCTATCCGTCTCGTCGGCTCAAAGGTCCGGCAGCGTTTGGTGCAACCTTCGACCGGACGTGACTTGACCACTGAGATGACGGCGTTCGCCAAGGGATACCTGGACGGTGCCGGCGAAGTCGATGGTTTCATCCTCAAGAGCCATTCTCCATCGTGTGGCATCAAAGACACCAAGATCCACTCGAACGAGAGTGAATCGCAGGTCGCGGCCAAGGGCTCGGGTGTGTTTGGGTCAGCGGTAAACGAACGGTACCCGCAGGCCGCTATCGAAGACGAAGGACAGCTCAACGATTTCCGGTTGCGCCATCACTTTCTCACGAAGCTCTTTCTTCGGGCACGCTTCCGACAGACTAGGCGGCGCCGCACCATAGCGGCACTCGTTGGCTTCCATGCGAACAACAAGTTCCTGCTGCTGGCCTATCATCAAACGGAGTCACGAGAACTCGGTCGCATCGTGGCAAATGCATCGAAGGAAACGGTGGACCGCGTTATCGGTAGCTACGCCGCACACCTCGGCAAAGCCCTGGCCCGGCCTGCCCGCGTGCGCTCAACCGTCAACGCCCTCATGCACTTGTTGGGATTCTTTTCCGACCGAGTCACCGCGAAGGAGAAGGCGCGTTTCATCGACGCAGTGACCGAATACCGCGAAGGTCGCTCGACGCTCGATGCTCCGCTCGATGTCGTACGCCAGTGGGCCCTGCGCTTTGACGACGCGTATATCACGAACCAGACATTCTTGGAGCCCTATCCGAGGGAATTGATCTAGGACGGACACACGGACACAAGGAAGTTCTTCCCACCTTCCCGCCTGTTGTACCTCCGGATACTTTCTCGCAATGTCACTCGCCGTCATGAGTAGTGGGGGTAAAGACTCGACGCTCGCACTCGACCGCGCCCGACGCGGTGGGCTCGACGTGCGGTTCCTCGCGAACATCTACGAGGGGTCAACCGGGCGCGTGCGGTTCCACGGCGTCAGACAGGGACTGATCGCAACTCAAGCCCGCGCACTGGGCCTAGAGTACGTTGCCGCCGCCACCTCCCCACAATCCTTCGAGGACGCGTTCCTTGCGACACTCGGGCGTCTCAAGGCCTCTGGCGTGACCGGAATCATTTTTGGGAATATCCATCTCGAAGACGTGCGCGCATGGTACGAAGAACGGGTGACCGCAAACGGCCTCGAACACATCGAACCGCTCTGGGGAGCACCGCCGGTCGAGATCGCGTGGGAGGTTGTCGAGCAAGGCTACCGGCCGATCATCGTCGGCGTCGACATGGCCCGGCCCGCGGTCTCCTACCTAGGTCGGGAATTCGATGCTGACGTCGTTACGGAAATGAGCACCACGGACGAACTCGACCCCTGCGGGGAAGCCGGCGAATACCACACGTTCGTCTTCGACGGCCCTGAGTTCAAGACACCGGTTGACTACGAGGTGGGAGAGACCGTGGAAATCGACGGGCACCGGTTCATCGACCTGGTGCCATCTGGACATCCGGTGCCGAAGGGAGTGGCGACACCGTAAGTTCACCGGCCTCGATCTCGTCCAGCTCTTTCACAAAGCTGTCACCAAAGTAGTACTGCAACTCCTTCCGCATCCCTTGGTACACCGTCGGGCCGGTATCCAAGCATACGAGCGACCCGTCGGCTACCTCGTCGGCAATCGTCAGAAGCTCGCCTTCGTAGGTAAGCGGAAACAGAACGTCCACCAACGATTTGAGTTCGTGGTAGTCGATCCCATTGTCGTTGGCGTATTGGTGGATCGTGCACCCACGCCCACCCGGCGTCAGAAAGACGCACCCGCGCTCGGTCGTATTCGTGCGCATACTAGCTCCACCCGGCACCTCATCGTCTTCTTCGTACTCGTCGGTGAACCAATCGGCAAAGGGAATCCCGGTAGCCACTTCGAGGCCCTCGCGATGCTGCTCCATCGCACGTACATGGAGGAGATCGACGTCGACGCCGTGTTCACAACACCAGTCATGGCAGAACGTGCACGCCAGGCAGTGCGTGAAGTACCGCAGCGTGTACATGCGGAGATCGATCTGCGAGATGGACGGCACACCGTACCGGCTGGCAAAGGCGCGAGAGAGTTGTATGACGTCGTTCACGAGCGATCTCGTCTGTGAGGCGGCACGAAAGGTAATCGATCCTTCCCACCTGGTATTGCCCCTCACCCTCGACCAACCAACTTTACAGGTCGATGAAATGGACCGTGATCCTCTGGCTCGCCCTTGCCGAGCTGCTCGCCATGAGCCTGTGGTTCTCGGCGACCGCGGTCGCGCCCGTCCTCCAAGTACACTGGGATCTCTCGGGCGCTCAGCTCGCATGGCTCACCATGGCCGTACAGCTCGGCTTTGTCGCGGGCGCGCTTTCGAGTGCGTTGTTCAACGTGCCCGACCTTTGGGAACCACGGAAAGTCATTGCAACCGGGGCCTTTGCCGGTGCAGCATTGAACGCCGCAATCCCGTTTTTCGACGTCGAATTCGGAGCGGCCGTGGCGCTCCGATTCGCTACCGGGATGACCCTCGCCTTGGTCTATCCGGTCGGGATGAAAATCATGGCCACGTGGACGCGCCAACACCGCGGGCTGGTACTGGGGATCCTCGTTGGCGCGCTCACGGTGGGCTCGGCGTCGCCACATCTGGTGCGCGCGATGGGGGGCGTAGATAAGTGGGAACCAGTGATGTACGCAGTGAGCGTGCTGGCATTTGTCGGCGCGGTCATTGCCTGGCGGGTCGGACACCTGGGTCCGCACAAGGCGTCGGCGCCACGCTTCGACTGGCGCCACATGCGCGAGGCCCTCACCATTCGTTCGCTTCGCCTGGCAAACTTCGGATACCTCGGGCACATGTGGGAACTCTACGCCATGTGGACCTGGATACCGGTGTTTCTTGCCTGGGTCTATGCCGGCCACCCAAGCACAGCGCCCCACGCGGGTGGCTACGCGGCCGTGGCGACATTCGCGGTCATCGGGCTCGGAGGTCTCGGCAGTCTCGTCGCGGGACGCGCGGCCGATTTGTGGGGACGGTGTAACACCACGATGTGGAGCATGGCCGTGAGCGGGACGTGCGCAGTCGGCATCGGGATACTCGGCTCCGGACGACCGGTAGTCGCCACGCTGATCGCACTGCTCTGGGGGTTCGCGATCGTGGCGGACTCGGCACAGTTCAGCACATCCGTAAGCGAGTTGTCCGAACCTCAATACATGGGAACGCAATTGACCACACAGACTGCGATGGGATTCCTGCTGACCCTCGGTTCCATCCAACTCGTCCCTGTCATCAGTGACGCCGCCGGATGGGGATGGGCCTTCGCGATGTTGGCGGTGGGCCCAGTCTTCGGCATCTGGGCGATGGCCCGCCTCAAACGGTCTCCCGAAGCCGTACGACTCGCGGGCGGTAACGGGTGAACCCACGATTCGCGCTGCCGGC
This sequence comes from Gemmatimonadota bacterium, assembly GCA_039656555.1. GTDB lineage: Bacteria > Gemmatimonadota > Gemmatimonadetes > Gemmatimonadales > GWC2-71-9 > CAMYLY01. The sequence continues at coordinate 4,935 of JBDHLU010000084.1, forward strand.
ACTGGTGGGCACGTTGATCGCATGCTCCAGCAACGTGCTCGGACCGGCATCGGGGTACGCCAATATCTTCGGCGTGATCACCAAGAGTAACGGCGAACTCGCGAACAACGTGCAGGTACTCCTGTCCGGATGTTCGAGCCCGGCTTTAGGAGGTGGAGGATCGACCTTCACTGACCGCATCGGGCGCTACTCGGTGGCTGCTACGCTTCCGCCAGTAGGTGCCGGCGGACCACTCCCCCGAGACTCCGTTATCGGACAGTGCGTCCTCATGGCAGCTCGCGACACATCGAGTGTCGTCCAACTCGACGTATGGTTCTGGGCCAACGCGGGCGACGTGACGCCGATGGAGATCGATCTGACGATTCGGTGAGGTATGCAGCGGCGTTATACTTTCAGCGTCAATCGTCAATCGTCAACATCGACTAACACAACATCATGCCTGACAACACCCAGCCTACCGTCACCTTTGCCGCCTTCGTCTCGAGCTTCACTGCAACGGGCGCCATGGCCATCCAGCAAATAGAGCAAGCAGCGTCTTCTGGTGAGGGTGGCGAAGGAGATTCTGCCCTGAACATGGCGCAGGCGCTCGCCACCTTTCAGCACCTCATCGAAACCTTGCAGATGCTGGAGACGAAAACGAGCGGGAACCTGAGCGAGGAAGAAACCAAGGCACTCGAGACTGCGCTCAACGACCTCAAATTCGGATACGTACAGCTCAAGGAACGCCACTAGAGCCCTGGAGACCACCGCATGAGAACCGCCAATCCAGCACTGAGCGACAAGACGTTCGAGCGTTATGTCGATTACGCCGCCGAAGCACGGATGACCTTGAGCGGTACCGTAAACAAGACCGGGTTCCTTCTGCTCATTCTCATGGTGCCCGCCATTTGGATTTGGCGACAGGTATACGAAGCCAGTGGAGCGGTCAACGTCCAGGGTTGGATGATCGGTGGCATTTTCGGCGGGTTGGTGATGGCGATGGTGACGATATTCAAACCCACATGGTCTCCAATCACCGCGCCGATGTACGCCGCGCTCCAGGGGCTCGCGCTCGGAGGGATCTCTGCTTTCTTCGAGCAGAGATACCCCGGCATCGTGATCCAAGCGATTGCCCTCACCTTCGGGACGCTGGCTGTGCTCCTCATGGCCTACACGACCGGTGTCATCAAGGCCACGGAGAACTTCAAACTTGGTGTCGCTTCGGCCACCGGCGCGGTGTTCTTGGTGTACATGAGCACGATGGTGTTGGGATTCTTCGGAATCTCAGTGCCGTTCATTCACGAAGGCGGGCTGATCGGAATCATCTTCAGTCTCGTGGTGGTGGTCATTGCCGCGCTCAATCTCGTATTGGATTTCGATTTCATCGAGACCGGTGTCGAGCGGGGCGCGCCCAAATTCATGGAGTGGTACGCGGCATTTGGGTTGATGGTCACCTTGGTGTGGCTCTACCTCGAGATCCTGCGCCTGCTAGCCAAACTGCAGAGCCGGCGCTAGCCGATGTTTCTGCCGGGCCGGGCCTTCGGCACGGCCATGGTCTTGCGATCACTTGTACTTTGGGCCGGGATTCGAGCCGCCTCATTGGGGCTCGCATCCCCACCCACGATCGGCCCCCACAGCGTGCTCGTGCTCTTTCTGGTGACCCTGCTTGCGGGGCACGACACCAAGATTCTGGGCGAGCGTGTACTGCTGGGAAACCTCGGTGTCTCCCCGACCGTCATGCGAATGTTCTCGCTGTTGCCGGCGATCCTGGCCGAGGGCACGCTACACGTCGCCTTCCTGCAACTCGCATCCACATGAAACCGATGTTCGCCGCTGAGGAGATCGGAAAATCGTTCGGAACCCGCACTGTGCTTCGCACTGCCGGCGTGTGGGCCACCCCCGGACGCGTAACGGTGCTATTAGGTCGAAACGGCGCCGGAAAGAGCACGCTGATCAAAATCGCCATCGGGCAACTCCGCGCCGAACACGGTGTGGTCATCTACAAGGACATGCGCGAGACGCGCCCGCGGCTTGCCACCATGGCACGGGCGGGGCTGTATTACCTCCCTGAGCGGGGAGTTCTTTCTCGTTGGTTCAGCGTTCGCACCCACCTTGCCGCAGTGGCATCCATGTCCCGAACACCAGCGACCGAGCAGGCCGTGGAGGCTTGCCGGTTGCAAGAGATTCTGGATCGGCCGGCATCCCAACTAAGCGGCGGCGAGCGGCGACGGGCGGAGCTTGGCCTTGTCGTGGCACGCCAACCAGACTGCCTTTTGGCGGACGAACCTTTGATGGACCTCTCACCGCAAAACCGAGTGCTCATCGCCGAGGTTCTGCGGAACATGGCCCGCCAAGGCGCTGCCGTCCTAGTGACTGGGCACGAGGTCGACGTATTGCTGGATCTGGCTGACGACATCGTATGGATGACGGCCGGCACGACCCACGCGTTGGGGTCGCCCGACGAGGCGCGAGCCCACGATCAGTTCAAGCGGGAATATCTCGGTACACGGCAGTAACTACCGCTTCTTCCACCACGTTCCCACCCGGTATCCCAAGAGCACTAGGAGCACGGCACCGAATATCATGGGCCGCCGTGTATCCGCCTTGACGAGCCACCAGAAATGCAACACGCCGCCGACGGCGGACACGTACACCACGCGATGGAGTTTCTGCCACCGTTTGCCGCCGAGCCGCTTCACCCACCCCTTGGTCGACGTGATCGCCAACGGAATGAGAAGCACGAACGCCGTGAACCCGACGGTGACGTAGGGACGCTCCGCCACGTCCTCGACGAGAGTGCCCAACGTGAGGCCGAGTCCGGAAAAAACGGCTCGATCCAACGCGTACATCGTGAAGTGCAGGCAAGCATAGAAGAACGCGTAGACCCCAAACATGCGTCGCAGCAAGATGAGGGCGTTCAGCCGCAACACCTTCCGGGCGGGGGTGATGCTGAGCGTAATGGTGAGCCAGGTGAGCGTCCAGAACCCCGTCCGGTGGGTAATCTCCTCGATGGGGTTCGCGCCCAACCCACCGCAAAAGATATCGTAGACGAGAAGCGCGAACGGGGCGCCAGCCGCAAGAAAAGCGGCGGGCTTCAAAACCCGCCGCATCCACTGTACCTGAGTCATTCGATCGCTCAGTAGTACCGCGTGAGATCCATCCCGGCGTAGAGAGACGCCACCTCATCGGCGTACCCGTTGAACAGCAAGGTCTCCCGCTTGAACAACTCTCCCAGCCTACGCTCCCGCGCCTGGCTCCATCGCGGGTGATCAACCGCGGGATTCACATTGGCATAGAACCCGTATTCGCGTGTGCTCTGAGCCCTCCACGTATTCTCGGGCTGTTCGCGAGTGAGGCGGATGCTGACGATCGATTTGATACTCTTGAACCCATACTTCCAAGGCACGACGAGACGCAGGGGGGCACCGTTCTGATTCGGCAGCGCCTTCCCGTACACCCCCAGGGCGATCAGCGTGAGCGGATGCATCGCTTCGTCGAGCCGCAACCCTTCGACGTACGGCCAGGGCAGTACGCTCCGTCGCTGCCCGGGCATTTGCTCCGGATCGAGGAGTGTCTTGAACTCGACGAACTTGGCGTTGGAGTTCGGCTCGACGGCATCGAGCAGGTTGCCCAGAGGAAACCCATACCACGGAATGACCATTGACCACGCCTCGACACAGCGCAGACGGTAGACACGCTCCTCGGGAGGGAACTTCTTCCAGATATCGTCGATGTCGAAGGTCGTGGGCTTGTGGACTTCGCCACTGACTTCGACGGTCCAAGGTCGCGGACGGAGCGTGTGGGCGTTCCGCGCCGGATCGGCCTTGCCGGTCCCAAACTCATAGAAGTTGTTGTAGCTGGTGACGTCCTCCAATGGGGTCAGCTTGTCCTCTTCTGGGGTCGTCGGGACCCCGTCGGCCGGAGTCGGTCGCAGCAGGGCTCCAGCCGCCCCAATCGCGCCCAGAGCGACAGCCGCCTGGACGAATTTCCGGCGATTGAGGAAAAGGCCTTTGTCGGTAATCTCTGACGACGGGACATCGGGAGGTCGTCTAATCAGCACTGGCACATCCTCGTGGTGTGGGGTGTCACCCAGGATAACACTAGCAATCTGTGGCGGTTTCCGCCCCCGTGCCAACCGGGACCGTCAGGGCATCGCCCTTGCAGAGATCGGGCCCGCAGCTAGGGGAACGCTGGTCCCGCGGCGGGGTTTCATTCCTTGTAACATTGCCGGGGCTCGCCCCCAATCCATATATTCGAAGGTCGCCCCGAGGCCTTCAGATTGCGGCAGGAGTTGGAACCATGACCACATACAAGACTGCGTTCAGAGCGGTCCTGACTTTGGCCCTCGTGGGCACGCTTGGCGCGCCCCAGGTGACGGCTCAAACACCAACTACGGTAACGGGAACGATCATTGACGCGGTCACCGGCAAGCCGGTTCCCAACGTCGCGATTACAGTCCTCGGTTCCGATTTAACCACGATCACCGGTTCAGATGGCACCTATACCCTGACGAACGTTCCTCCCGGCCTGATCAAGGTCAAGGCGCAGATCATCGGCTTCCATCCAATCACCACCCCCTACTACAACCTCAAGCCCGGCGAATCCGAGCACGTCAATTTCAAGCTCGCTCCGTTGCGGGTTCAACTCGCGGCGGTCGAGATCGTGGGCGATCGTCCCGAAGAACGCCAATGGGCGTTCGGGTCGAATATTCTCACGCGCGAGCAGCTACCAAATCAGGGGAGCGTACTCGATGCGCTACAGGGAACGGTGGCGGGGCTCGATAGCTACGGGAGTAAAGACGACCAAGGCATTTCGTTCCGGAACTCAAGCCGGCCAGTTCTCTACGTGATCGATGGCGTGACAGTAAGGCCGCCGATCACGTTCTACATCGACGTCAATGAGGTCGAGTGCGTGGAGATTCGAAAGGGCTATCGAGCTGCCCAGGAATTCCGCATGAGCATCAACTCAGAAACGTACAGTGGGGTGATCTTGATTTGGACCCGCGGCTCGATGGCATCGCGTCCCCGAGAATGCAGCGGCCGATAACACGACCCTTAGCGGCTAAGGCGTTTCCAAGAGGCTGCCCCCCGGGGCGGCCTCTGTTGCTTTGAGGGTAATCGTCACCTCCGTACCTTCACCTACTTCGCTCCGCACGTTGATCGTTCCACCCCACCCTTCTACCAGTCGCCGACAGATCGCGAGCCCCAACCCGGTTCCACTGCTGGTCGTGGAGAACTGCGGTTCGAACACACGCCGCATGTGTTCTTTGGTAATGCCCGAGCCGTCGTCCTGAACGCGAATGGTCACCTGGCCGTCGCTGTTTCGCTGCACCGAAATCACGACGAGCCTAGCGTGGGCGTCGCGCGCGTTCTCAATGAGATTGATGAGCACCTCTTTCACTTCGTCCCGCCGCACCAGGGCCTGGATGTCGGGTTCGGCATCGACGCGGATGTCAGGCGCGTCGCCCACGGCGTAGAGGTCGGCGGCCTCGTAGGCAATGTTCACTACGTCGTTCGATTCGAGGGGCTCCGCTTCAGCTGGCGGAGCGCCGAACCGGGCGAAGGCCCGCGCGATGGCATCGAGTCGTTCGATCTCGGCCAGGATATGCTTGCTGGTGCGTTCGAGCGTTGCGTCGAAATCGGGGCTTCCATCACGGCGCGCCCGTTGCACGTGCTGAATCCCAAGCCGGATCGGTGTGAGCGGGTTCTTGATCTCGTGTGCCACTTGGCGCGCGAGTTCACCCCACGCAAGCACGCGGACCGCACGAGACAGCTCCGTCGTATCGTCGAGCGCTACCACGCACCCACGAGGATCGGCATGCATCGCGGCAACCCGTGCCCGGATTTGCCGGTCTCCCAACGCGAACTCAGCTTCGGCAAATTCTTCGCCGTGCTCCATGAACTGCACGACCCAGTCCCACACGGGACGCCACTCGCCTCCCGCAATGTCAGTAATCGTATCGCCCGCCGGGAGTGCAGCGCCAAGCAACTCAGCGGCCCGGGGATTCGCAATCGTCACCCTCAATTGCGTATCGATAGCCACCACGCCGGTCGCCACGTTGGCTAACACGGTCGCCGTCCGGCGGCGGGCCGCCTCGAGTGCCGCCTGACTCCGTTCGATGTCGTGCGCCATCCGCACGAATGCATCGACAACCGGTTCGAACTCCGTCGGCACGTCAGGATCAAAGGCAGGCAACCGGTCACCACGGCCCACCGCAAGGGCAGCAGTGCGCAACGATTGCACGGGCTTGGAAAGGGACCGTGAGGCAAAGGCGGCCAACCCAACAGCTCCGGTAACACCTAGAAGGGTGACCAGCAGCACTCCCAGCGCCAGATCTTCGCGTTCGCGTTGGAGATCACCGACGTCTACCAGTTGTGGCACCGCGAGAATCCGGTCGGCCCCGACCCCGGGATCGATCGCGAGGTAGCCGACACGAGTCGCGCGCGCCCCAATCAGCGTATTGTCGTTCATTTGGCGCCGATCGCGTAGCCCGAGTTCGCTGTACACGTTGGGGGGAAGGAACTGCCCGACCAGGCCAAGCTCCCGAAGCACCGGCGCGCTCAAATCCGAAAGCACGCCGCGCTCGTACAGAAGAAGCTCGTGGCCCAGCCGATCGCGGAGCTCCGTCAGCCTGAGCCGAAGCCCTTGGATGCGGAGTTCAAGAGTCTGTTGGGCAATGATCGCGGCGTCGTTGAGCGACTCCTGGATCAGCAGGTCGCGGGAGCGGTCGGCCTCCGATCGGATACGGCCGAGCGACCAAATGGCAAACCCCAACGTCGGCAACACGAAAAACCCGGCGAGCGCAAATGCGATGCGGATGCGATAGGATCGGAAATGCAGCGCATCGAGAAGCGCGGGCGACACCCGAACACCGTACAACACTCCAGCACTCATAGCGGCGATCAACAACATCACGAGCCCGTCGACCAGCACGAGGAGCACTCCCCGAACACCCAGGTCGGCCAACTCACGAAGTGGAACCGTGATGATTAGCTGACGGGCTCGCCCCGTGATATCGAGCGTCCGCCTTCCACCGATCGTCGAGCCGGTACGCCCCCATTCGATGCTGCTCGATCCAAATCCCGTGACGGATTCGCCCAACGTCATCTCGTAGGGAGCGTCGATCCGCTGTTCGCCGCGTAGGAATCGAGCGACAAGGACCGGAGGGATGAGTCGCGATCGCGGGCCAACCGCCACGGTAACGACCGAACGATCCGGAAACGGAATCGCCGCTAGGTAGTGAATACCGTATTCCAGCCGCAGAATCTCGTATATCGGCTCGCCCGAGTCCCGGGCCCGAGAAGCGAGGCGCGCCCGCCGTGTGGACGCAATGGGCAGCTCCGCAAGCTCGAGCGAAGCAATCCGCCGGCCAAATGGGTCCCAAGAATCGAGCACGGCGGGATAGTCGTCTCGCGCCAGGAGTGAACGACTCCATTGGGCGTACAAAGCGGCCGAAGCACGTGGCACCGCCCGCGCGCTCAGTGAATCGCCGAACCGTTGCACCATGCTCATCGCGATCGGGTCCCCCCCACCGAGACGATCCGCATCGCGCTCGGCCACGAGCAGTCGGGCCTCGACCTCAGCACCCCACGTAAGCACAGCCGCAGCGGCCCCTGCCACGACCGTAGCACTGACGACTACCCGGACCCGCGTCACGCCTTGCACGGCGAGAAACGCCGCCGGCATCCAGAGAAGCGGGTACCACGTGGGCCACCTGGTGAAGGGCTGCCAGGTCGCTACCCCATAAGCGGCAAGACCTATCGCAGCTGCGGCACCGGCGACGGGAACCCACCAGGCGGGTAGGATAGACCGGCCCCACAGCTTCCCCGCCACGAGGCCGAGCCCTACACCGACGACGGCGAGCGTGACCTGCCACGATAGCCACTCCAAAGTGCTGGTGCCGGTGGAGAGTGGGGTGATACCCTCGGCCAGGAACGCCATCGTCCACGGAGCGAGCACGACCACCACGATCGCGGCAATCCTACCGGGGGTGCCCAAGGGACCCAATCGCCCCATTTGCTGCAGCAGGATGACGACGATGAGGAGCGCCGCTAGAAAGAGCGCACCGGCGGAGGCCGAGAACGGCCCCAACGCCGCCAAGAAATAGGACGCTGACGAGAACAACCGCACGAACCCGAGGAGCCCGCCCGCCGGCGTCGCTACGAAAAGCACGATCGCGCCAAGCAACCCCGTCCAGCGTCCAACCAAAGTCCCGAACACCAACAGCCACGCCAATCCAAGCAGCGTGAGCACGACAGTCCAACGCCCTCCCCGCACCAGGGCGGCCAACTTTGCCGAGCCCTGAGACGGCGGAATCAGTTCAGCGATGAGCAGCGTGTCGACCGGCATCGCCCCTTGGGGGACACACGAATCGAGACAGAATACCGCCGTCGGGACGTCAGCCTCTGGCATGGTGTTCCGGAATACCAGCCCCACCCCGGTCCGAGAGGTGAATCGCGCAGCGAGCGTCCGATCACGATCGGGCACGGCACTATCGGCTGCGAGGATTACCTGGCTGACAACGGTTCGACGCTCGTCCTGGCGACGAGCCTCGAGAAAGACGTAGAATGCAACCATGCGAGAGTCGAGTGTTGGGCCAATCGGAGCAGGCGGTTCACGAAGTGCCCCGCCCCACGCCCACGGATATCCGTCGGAATCGAAGATCACGACACCGTGGTCCGTCGCCCTAGGCGCCACAGCACGGTCGATGGATTCGAACCCCACCGAACGTGACTCCGCCTCGAACGCGCCGGCGCGCTCGACGAGCCGCTCGGCCTGGACAACGGCTGCGGCAATTTCCCGTTGGAACCGAACCCCGGCAGCATCCATCAGCTTGCTTCGGGTTTTCGGCCAGGCATCTTCGACCGCGATCACGTTCAGCGCGGTCCGGCCGGCCGCTATGGCACCACTCAACAGGATGACCATCGGAACCAACTGTCTGGCCTTCCCGCCCGAACGCACGACGGCCACGCAGGTGACCAGCCCAAGCGCAACTGCAAGCCCGGCTACGAAGACCGATTCCGACCCCAGCCACCAGGCAATGGCTGCGATACAGAGTGCCCCCGCAATCTCGTACTGGCGACGATGACCGATCAAGGGCTACTCGACCTCAAGCGGCTCACCCCAGGTGCCGTCCAGCGGCACCTCGAGCGAGACCCCAGGCTCATCGTTCCAGTGGGTACGACAGAGCAACACGGCCCTCATCTTCCTCTCGGTTGTGATACGCTCATCGTGGAACGCCTTGCCAACGACCTCTCCCACGAGATGCAAGTCCTCCGCGCCCCAACTATTGAATATGGGGTGAACTCGCCTACCAAGGTCCAATACCCTGGAAGCGCCTCCGTACGCCGCAAGACCCTGCACCGGTTCTTGAATGACCTGGTCGGTTCCTGGGAATCGGGCGGCGTCGGGCAGTTCATAATTATTACAGCCCACGGCCAAGATCCGCACCAGGAGGCATTGAGTACCCTTCGCACGCGTCGCGCCATCGTGCGTTCTGTCGACATCTTCGCCGCACCGTTGGACGTAGCCGAGGCTGGGGCTCAGGAGCCCATTCACGGCGGCGAAATCGATACGTCGCTCATGCTCTACATCGACGAGAAACTGGTCGATCTCGCGGCGGCCACAGACTACAAGCCAAAGCGTCGTACGATCAAGCGTTACCAGCGGGGTGTGACCGGAGCCATTCCCGCATCCAGCCCGGGGTCGCTGGGCACCCCGACTCTGGCGAACGTCGAGAAGGGCGAGAAGATTTATCGGGTGATCTATGAGCGAATAGCGGAACGCGTGTTCCGTGCGCCGATTGGCGGAGACCACCGATGACGAGAAACGTCCCAACGCTCGTGGCCGCCGCATTCATGGTGGCGACGGTGGGTATCTCTTCGGGGACCGCGCAGATCATCGACCAGGGCGTATTCGAGATCCGAAGGAACAACCGCATCATCGGTGAGGAGACGTTCCGAATCGAAGGCACGGAACAGCGCGGTGTTGCGGTCACCATTTACAGCACGGCGCGTTATCGAGACGACGACAATACCGAACTCACGGCGCTCATCGAACTCGACCGAGACGGGCAGCCTCTCGCGGCTCAGTTCGACAATTCGGGCCCGCCTGCCGAACGAGCCGTCGTGACGCTCGATGCCCGTGTCGTGAGCTACCGCATCCTCTCACCAGCTGGGGACAATTGGGGCGGCACATTCAGGCGCCCCGCCGGAATCATGTTCTGGATGGCGAACCAGTTTGCCCCGTACCTCGTTGCGCCCGTTCCTGGCACCGGAATCCAAGGAATCGATATCCACGATAGGGAGCTTCGCGACGTGCAAGTCTCCGACCTCGGCGAGGTCAGCGAGACGATCGGCGGGAAAACGGTACGGGCACGGTTGATCTCAGCCGTTGCCGATGGGGAACAGATCAAACTCTGGTATGTCCAGAACCAGTTGATGAAGGTGGAGATCCCTGCTGTGTCGATTGTTGCCGTGCGGCGAGCCCCCCGCTAGAACCGCGTAAATCGTTACCACACAGCAATATAGGGCCTATGCGCCGTGGGCCGCTTCCGCTCAGGTTCGTTGGGTACATTCCGGGACGTCTCGGGATGAAACCTTTAGGGGGCTCCGGACGTACCTGGATTGTACCTAAATCCACCATATCACGAAGGTCTTTGAGAATGCCGCGATCCAGTTTATTGCTTTTGGCCATCGGTCTCACAGCTACACCGGTATTGGCTCAGAACCCCACGCCATCCATTCCACGATCGTTGACACTGCAGGACGCCATCGAACTCGCATACCAGAACAACCCGACGCTCAGGCAAGTGGCCAACAACCTGAACCCGGCCACCTGGGGTGTCCGCAACGCCTATGCGTCCTTCGTTCCGACCTTGACTCTGAGTGGGGGTGCGGGATCGAGCTACAATATTGGGCTCAACTTGAATATTTCGGGTCGGACCCTCATGCAACCGGGTGTTGCCCGCGCGAACTATGCGGCGGCGGAGGCCGGGATCGCGGGGGCCGAAATCAACCTAGAGTCAGTGATTCGCGGTCAGTATCTCGCGGTCAAAGAGGCGGAAGCTCAATACGAACTCCAGCAGCTTCAACTCACGAGAAACGAAGAGTTCCTGCGGCTCGCCCAAGCAAGATTCGACGTCGGACAGAACACGTTGCTCGATGTTCGCCGCGCCGAAGTCGAACGGGGTCAATCGCAAGTGCAGGTTCTCCGCACAGGCCAGGCCGTGATCGTCGAAAAACTCCGGATGTTCCAGATAATCGGCGTTCCGGCACCAAACGATCCCAATGTTGTCACGTTCACAGACGCATTCCCGGTGGTTGAGCCCCAGTGGGAACTCCAATCGCTCTTGGACGAAGCGGATGTTGAGAACCCGGACCTCATCGTCTTGCGGGCGCAGGAGTCCTCAGCAAGTGCCTCCGAACGCGCGGTCAAATCCGACTACTTGCCGAGCCTGAGTATCAGCGCTGGATGGTCGGGTTTCACGCAGCAGTTCACCAACACGGACTTCGTGGTTGGCTCCGCCGAGTCGCAGGCAAATGGGACCATGGCGCAGTGCGAGTTCACCAATGCCAACTGGCAAAACCCCGGTGTGCCCGGGCCCGATTGTAACCAGTTCGCCTGGGACCCGGCGGATGCCCAGCCTATCATCGACCGAAACAGCGTCTTCCCGTTCAGCTTCACGGCCCAACCGTTCTCTGCCCGTATCGGCATTTCACTGCCGATTTTCACACAGTTCAGTCGTCCGTTGCAGAATGCCCAAGCGTCGGCCCAGACCGAGGACGCGGCCGAGGCCGTGCGCGCCCGCGAACTGCTGGTGCGCACCGCGGTGAGCGAGAACTACTACGCGCTCGAAGCAGCCTACACGGCCATCAACATCCAGGAGAGCAACCGGACGGCGGCGCAGGAGGCCTTGCGATTGGCAACGGAGCGGTACCGCGTGGGATCGGGTACGTTTTACGAACTCTTGGACTCGCAGCTTGCGGCCCAACAGGCCGAGGCTGACTACGTCAACGCCGTGTACGCATATCATCGGGCCATCGCGACGCTAGAAAACGCGGTCGGCCGTCCGCTGCGTTAAGGAAAGGAAACGCAACAATCCATGACCAAGAAGAAGCTTTTCATATTCGGAGGGATCGTGGTGGGTGTGGTGGCGCTCATTGGTTTCAATAAGGCGGCGCAACGCGATAGTGGAACGACTGTGCGCATCGAGACCGTGGGCCGCGAGAATCTCGTAGCCACCGTAACGGCGAGCGGCCAGATCCAACCCAAGACCTCTGTTGCTATTTCGGCGGACATCACGGGCCGCATCATCGCAATCCCGGTCGACGAAGGTGATTTCGTTCAGCGGGGTCAGCTGCTGTTGCGGATCGACCCGTCGCTGTTCGACGCGCAAGTTGCCCGTGCGGAAGCGAGTGTGTCGTCAGCTGAGGCATCGGCCCTGCAGGCGCGGGCCAGCCGGGACCAGGCAAAACGAGCCTACGATCGGTTCGCCAGTCTTCGCCGGCAGGATCCCAACCTCGTATCAGACGAAGAGTTGGAGACCTCGCAAACTAATTTTGAAGTCGCCGAGGCGATTGCGAACTCTGCCAATCATCAAGTTGACCAGGCACGGGCTGGTCTGACGGACGCTCAAGAGCAACTGGCAAAAACGGTGCTCCGCGCTCCCATGAGCGGCGAAGTCACGCGATTGGCTGTTGAGGTCGGCGAAGTCGCCGTACCCGGGACGTTCTCCCGTGAAACTGCGCTGTTGATGACAGTCAGTGACCTCAGTGTCATTCAGGTGAACGTCCGGGTCGACGAGACCGACGTTGTACGGCTGCACATGGGAGACTCGACCGAAGTCAGTATCGACGCCTTTCCCGACACGACGTTCTCGGGTCGCGTCACGAAGATCGCGAAGAGTTCAGTGCAAGGGGCGTCTGCCATCGGTACGACGAATCAGGCCGTGGACTACGACGTCGAGATTACGATCGACGATCCACCCGTGGAAGTTCGGCCTGATTTGTCCGCCACAGCCAAGATCGTAACGGCAACCCGCGATTCGGTTCTGAGTATTCCTATTATTGCGCTCACCGTTCGGGAGCACACGCCAATCTCGACCGAAACCAACCCGGTGGACACCACTGCCGAGGGCGAGGAGACTGAAGGCGTGTTCGTCATTATCGACGGCATGGCGCAATTTCGACCTGTGAAAACCGGCATCGCGGGTGAAGAGCACTTCGAGGTGATCGAAGGACTGGCCTTTGGTGACTCGATCGTCGCGGGACCGTATCAGACCATCCGCGATCTCGAAGAAGGCTCCGCCGTCCGCGCGAGTGACGTGAAGGAGGAAGGGAACTCGCAATGAGCGACGCCGTCATTCGGGTTACGAACCTCAAGCGTGAGTACCAGATGGGCACAGAGACGGTCCGGGCGTTACAGGGCGTGGATGTCAGCATCCACCGCAACGAATACGTCGCCATCATGGGCCCGTCAGGATCCGGCAAGTCCACACTCATGAACCTCATCGGCTGCCTAGACACGCCGAGTGCAGGTGAGTATTGGCTCAACGGCCTCGAGGTCTCGACGATGGGTGACGATGAGTTGGCTCGCGTACGGAACCGAGAAATTGGATTCGTTTTCCAGACGTTCAACCTGCTTCCCAGAGCTACGGCACTCCACAACGTCGAACTCCCCTTGGTTTACGCCGGCGTGAAGGCACGGACGCGGCGCGAGCGTGCCGCGGAGGCCCTGACGCGGGTGGGACTGGGTGACAGGATGGACCACCGCCCCAATGAGTTGTCGGGCGGTCAGCGCCAACGTGTCGCCATAGCGCGCGCCCTGGTCAATGAACCGAGCATTCTGCTCGCCGACGAGCCGACCGGCAATCTCGATTCTACGACGAGCGAAGAAATCATGGCCGTCTTCGAGGAACTGCACGGCCAAGGACAGACAGTGATCATGGTTACGCACGAGCGGGACATCGCCGCTCACGCCCACCGCATCGTCACTCTGAAGGATGGGCTCATCCATTCCGACACTAGGAAAGCCGCTTAGTGCCGTTCCGCGAAGCCGTCCGCCTCGCCCTGCAGGTCATCTGGGCGCAGAAAATGAAGAGCGGCTTCTCGGCGATAGGCGTCTTCATTGGGGTGATGTTCCTGATCGCCGTCGTGTCGGTGTTGGAAGGCGTCGACAAGTACATGACGGAGAACGTCGTGGAGACGTTCATGGGCATAAACACGTTCCAACTCCGGCAGCGTCCCGATTTCGTGGCCGACGACGTACCCCGCGAGCAATGGCTGGCTTGGCGTCGCCGCGAACCCATCACCTACGAGGACGCGGACGCTGTCATCGCAGGTATCACCTCCGTACCGGTGCAATGGGCGTGGGAATCGACCACGGGCATGGATGTGGAGGTAGACGGTCGACGCATTCAGAGCGTTCGTATCGTGGCCGCCACCGAGGGATACTTCGACATCAAGGGCTACGACATGGCCGACGGACGGCCGTTCACGGCCCAAGAGGTCCGTGCCGGGCAGCCCGTGGCCGTGATTGGTTTCGATCTGGCTGAGCAGCTATTTGCCGGCCTGAACCCCATTGGACGAAAGATCCCGTTGCGCGGCGGTATTCCCTACCGTGTGATCGGGGTCGTGGAGACGCAGGGCAATGTGTTCGGGCTCTCACTCGACAAATTCATCGTGGCCCCTGCACTGTCACCGATCAAACGATCGGTGAATCGGCCGCGGGTGATCGATCAAATGCTCGTTAAAGCTCGCTCGCCCGAAGAACTCGAAATTGCGATCATGGAGTCGGAAGCGGTGATGCGCCGGCGCCGCCAACTGCGCCCCGGTGAAGAGAATACGTTTGAACTCGAAACGTCGGAGGGCGTGCTCGAATTCTGGGCTAATATCAATCGGGTGTTGATGACGGCACTCCCGATGCTCGTCGGGATCGCGTTGGTGGTCGGCGGAATCGTCATCATGAATATCATGCTGATGGCCGTTTCCGAACGGACCCGCGAGATCGGGATCCGAAAGGCGTTGGGCGCGCGCCGCACCGACATCCTCCGGCAGTTTCTGGTCGAGTCTGCCGCCCTGGCGGGGCTTGGAGCCGTCGCGGGTATCGCCTGCGGCATCGGCGCCGCCGCCCTGGTCAGTGCCGTGACCTTTCTCCCGGCCTCCGTCGCCCCATGGTCGATTCCGACGGCCGTCGGACTCGGCGCTGGGGTCGGAATCATGGCTGGGCTTTACCCCGCATCCCGAGCCGCACGGCTCGATCCCGTTGACGCCATGAGGCAAGAATGATCAACCTCCGAACCGCCACCGAGGGCGTTGGCATTGCGCTGGACGCGCTACGCTCGAATCGCGTCCGCGCGGCTCTCACGATTCTCGGCGTTGCGATCGGTGTCATGGTCGTCATGACCATTGGCTCGATGATCTCGGGTATCAACAACGGCGTCTCGGATATTTTTGCGCAGTTGGGGCCCCGGACCTTCTTCGTGTTCCGGCACTTCCAAGGCGGCATTCAGGTGTCCGATGGCAGCGGAGACCGGTGGTGGCTTCGCAAGCCGCCGCTTTCTATCGCGGAGGCCGTACGGCTCGAAGCGCTGCCAACCGTAGAACACGTGATCCTCGATGAGTGGGCTGGACGGCCCGTCGAATGGGGCTCACGATCCATCAATAGCGTTGGAGTCAACGGACGCGGCGTGGCGTGGCCGGCGGTGTCTGGGGGAGACCTGTTTCCTGGCCGGTCGTTCACCGATCTCGAATACCACTCCAACCGGCGCGTTGTCGTCATCAATGCGAAGCTCGCCAGCGACATCTACGGTGGCCTGGACCCCATCGGAAAGACTCTGCAGATCGGCGGCGTTCCGTTCAACGTGATCGGCGTGTTCAATCCGCCGCCGGACATTTTCGGCGATGGAAACCAGCCCCGGGCGTTCGTGCCCCACTCGACGTTCAAGAAACATGTACGCACCGGCGGCACCGGATTGACGTTCCTCGTCCTCCCGGTCGACGACATACCCGTCAACGACGCGATCGACGATGTCATTGGGACTCTACGTGCAATTCGGAAGCTCCGACCTGCCGAGCCGAACACGTTCGACATCATCACCCAGGACAAATTCCTGGAAACCTGGAATCAGATGACGGGGCTGTTTTTCGTCGTGATGCTCGCGCTGTCGTCCGTGGGACTGATGGTTGGAGGGGTTGGTGTCGTTGCCGTGATGATGATTTCCGTCACGGAACGCACGCGCGAAATCGGCGTCAGAATGGCACTGGGTGCCAAGCGTCGCGAGATCCTCTGGCAGTTTCTGGTGGAAGCCGCAACGCTCACCTTGGTCGGTGGACTGGTCGGTATGGCCGCGGGCGCCGGCATCACGCAACTCGTCAAGGTCCTGACTCCGTTGCCGGCGGAAGTGCCCCTCATGTCCGTCGTGGCCGCCATCGCAATGTCCATCTTCACCGGGGTGGTGTTTGGACTCTATCCGGCGGCGAAGGCTTCGAAGTTGGATCCGGTGGAGGCACTGCGGTATGAGTAGGGCGCAGGATGTAGGATGTAGGGTGTAGGGTGTAGGAGGATACTCATCCTCCTACCTTTCGCTCCATGCCGGTTCTCGAAGGACTTCTTCTCGCGGTACGAGAGATCGCCAGCCACAAGCTGCGGTCGTTCTTCACTCTGCTCGGCATCATCGTGTCGGTCGGATTCCTGGTCGCGGTGGTCGCGATCATCCAAGGCATGAACGCCTACGTCAAAGAGAACATCGCTGGAGCGATTGTCGGCAAGAACGCATTCCAAATCCGGCGAACTCCCATCTCTTTTGGGTTCATTGACGATGAAACGTGGCGCGAACTCCAACGACGCCCGCGCATCGAGGCAAGTGACGCGGAGTTCGTCATACGCGCGATCCCAGACGCGGAAGCCATTGCACTACAATCAGGCTGGCCGACACCGCAGACAGATATCCAGTGGCGCAACCGCACGGTGGGGGACGTGGCGGTATTCGGAGTCACGCCTCCCTTCCACGTCGTTCAAGACTACGAAATGGAAGCCGGAGAACCGCTGAACGACATCGATATCCGGGAGCGTCGATTGGTAGCGATCCTGGGCTTTGACGTGGCCGACAAGCTGTTCGACAACTTCAACACCGCCATCGGACAACACATCCGCGTGGCGGGAACACAGGTGGTCGTCAAGGGGATCACGAAACCCAAGGGTACTGTACTCGGCCAAAGCTGGGATGGGTTCGTCATGCTCCCACTGCCGGTGTTCGAATCCGCGTACGGTCGCCGTCTCACGACGGTCATTTCCGTGAAGATGCCCGAGGCGTTCATGGTGGACGGGGGCATGAATCGCGCGGAAGAGGCCATGCGCATTGCCCACCGGTTACGCCCCGGAGAAGACAACGACTTCACTATCGATACGGCAGAGGGACTCATCGCGTTTTGGGAGCAGCTCACCAAGATCATCTTCACCGTGGTTCCAGCGGTCGTGGTGATCGGCATCGTCGTCGGTGGCATTGTCATCATGAACATCATGTTGATGAGCGTCACGGAGCGGACCCGCGAGATCGGCATTCGAAAATCGGTGGGCGCATTGCGTCGTGACATTCAGCGTCAATTTCTCTATGAGGCGGTGGCGCTGGCAACCCTCGGGGGCGTCCTGGGTGTTCTCGCAGGTGGTGGCCTAGCAGCCCTGGTGGCCACCCTCTCACCGATGCCGGCCCGCGTCACCCCATGGTCGGTCGCTCTGGCTCTCGGGCTTGGCACTAGCGTGGGCGTCTTGTTTGGCGTCATGCCAGCTCGCCGCGCTGCTCGGCTCGACCCCATCGAAGCCATGCGCGCAGAATGAGGCTTTCGGCGATTCCGGAGGGAGTGGCTATCGCGCTCGACGCGATCGGCGCCAACAAACTTCGATCGGGCCTCACGGTCCTCGGGATTGTCATCGGTGTGTCCACCGTTATGGCGATGGCCTCCATCGTACAGGGCATCCGTGGCCAGATTTTCGAGACCTTGGAGATTGTCGGTCCGAAGACGTTTCGTATTCTCCGGGTCTTTTCCACCACCCCCTTGAACCCCGACGCGCTGCCGCGGGAGGTGCGAATCCGACCGGTTCTCAGCGCCTCAGAGGCAGAGGCGATCGGTAACCTCAAGGAGATTCACTACTCCTCGATATGGGTGTTCGTATTCGAACGTCTCACCTACGATCAGACCCGCACCCAACCGGTTGCCGTATACGGCGCTGATGGACTGTTCATGGAAATCCTCGGCGGAGACATTACCCGAGGACGAACTTTCACCCGCGCCGAAGCCCGCTCCGGCGCACCCGTGGTAGTTCTCCAACGTGATGCCGCAGAGCAACTGTTCGGCCGGCAAAACCCTGTGGGAAACATGATCCGCGTAGGCGGCAAGCCACTACGCGTCATCGGTGTTTACCAGGAGCCGGAGAACATTTTTCAAGCGCCGGGCCAGGAAATCGGGGCCATCGTTCCCTTCCAAACCGCCGAGCGCGCCTTCCGCTACGATGAGACCAATGCGCTCATAATCCTGGTAAAGCCCCGCACGGCGGTCACAGTCGAAGCCGCGATGGACGCCGCAACGCTGGAACTTCGGCGCTTGCGGAAGCTCAAGCCGGGAGACCCGAACACGTTCGACTTGCTTACGTCTGACGAGATCCTTGGGGTATTCAACCGTCTGACGGGCGCGTTCTTCCTCGTCATGATCGTGCTCTCCAGCGTGGCTCTCCTCGTCGGCGGCATTGGCGTGATGGCAATCATGATGGTCTCCGTTACGCAGCGCACCCACGAGATCGGAATCCGGAAGGCCCTGGGAGCAACGCGCCGAGAGATTCTCTGGCAATTCCTGGTCGAGGCCGCGACCCTCACGCTGCTCGGCGGCGCATTGGGTATCATGATTGGGTTGGGAGCAGGAGAGATTCTGAAAGGAGTCATGGGGTTCACTACCGGAGTGCCGCTATGGAGCGCGGCCACCGCAACAGGCGTTGCCGTCGGCATTGGTTTGGTGTTCGGTTTGCTGCCGGCCAGCAGGGCGTCCAAACTCGATCCCGTGGAGGCGTTACGACATGAGTGATCACTGCGCCGTTGTCGCGATTGCGGCGCATCCGGACGATGTCGAACTGACCTGTGGCGGGACGCTGATCAAGGCGGCGGCGCAGGGATACCGCACGGGCATCATCGATTTGACGGGGGGGGAAGCGGGAACCCACGGAAGCCGCCGATTGCGATCCCAAGAAGCCGAGCGCGCCGCCGAGATCATGGGTGCCTCGATCCGCCTCAATGCCGGGTTGCCGGACTCTGGCCTCCAGAACACCGACGAGACCCGTCGTACCCTGGTCGGCCTCATCCGCCGCCTAGCACCGAGGGTCGTCATACTCCCCTACCCAATCGGCCGGCATCCCGACCATCGCATTGCGTCCGAACTCGGGCGGGATGCTTCGTACCTCGCTGGGCTCAAGAACTACCAGGCCGAAGGCGAACCGCACCGGCCGGAGAAGGTCGTCTATACGTTGGCGTACCGAGAGGATGCGGTGAAGCCGACGTTCGTTGTCGACGTTTCCGAAGAATTCGACACGAAGCTCGAGGCGATCCGCGCGTACGGTTCGCAGTTCGACGGTAAGAACGCGGCAGGCGAGATCTTTCCGGCGGGCGGTGACATCTACGAGAACGTCCAGATGCACTGCGCGCGGTACGGCAGCCTAATCCGCTGTGCATATGGAGAACCGTTTCTCACTCACGAAACGGTCAGAATCGACGACGTCGTCGCGATGGGAGTGCGGTCGATGTAGATCCTCTTAGATTGCACTCACCATGGAGCACCAAAACCCACCTCCCATCTACCTCGATCACGCCGCCAACACGCCGGTATGGCCGGAGGTACGCGAGGCCTTGGAGCCCTTCCTCTCTGGAGAAGTGTTTGGGCACCCCTCGTCAGTGCACCGCCATGGCCAGGCCACTCGCGCGATCATCGAGCGGGCACGTCGCGAGATCGCTGATGTCCTCCAGGCCGAGCCGTCGCAGATCGTGTTCACCTCGGGGGGCACGGAAGCGGACAATCTCGCGGTGATCGGTGCCGCCCTGGCGGCAAGAGCAGCGGGAAAGCCCATCCGTGTGGCCGTGTCCGCTATCGAACACAAGGCCGTTCTCGAGACGGCCCACGCGGTGAGTGCCATGGGGGGAGAGGTCATCACCCTGCCGGTCGACGTACACGGCCAAGTCGATGTCCAGGCCGTAGATGACGCGCTCGCCCGCGACGTCGCTGTGGTCAGCATCATGTGGGTCAACAATGAGACCGGCGTGATTCAGGACGTTCCGGAGTTGGCCCGGCGGTGTGACGCAACCGGCGTTCCGTTCCATACCGATGCCGTCCAATCGATCGGCAAGATTCCGATCGACCTCACGGAAGCACCCAACGCTATGGTATCGCTTTCCGGACACAAGATCGGCGCAATCAACGGTGTCGGCGTACTCGTGGTCCCAAACCCATCTATGGTAGCGCCGCTTTTCTATGGCGGCGGGCAGCAGCTTGGGCTCCGCCCAGGCACAGAAAACGCCCTGGGCGCCGTCGCCATGGCAACCGCCATTCGCCTCGCGCCCAAAAAGCAGCCACAGTTTGCAGCGCACACCCTCGAGCTACGGGATACGTTGGAACGACTCGTGACGACCACTGTGACGGATGCCGTGATGTTTGGGGCCAACACCAACCGCGCGCCGCATATCAGCAGCATGGGATTCCCCGGCGCCGATAGCGAATCGTTACTCGTGCAGCTCGACCTCGCGGGGATCGCAGGTGCATCGGGATCAGCCTGCAATACGGGCGTGGTCACCGCATCACACGTGCTGACGGCTATGCACACCGATCCTGCCGCGGCCGTAGGCGCACTCCGTTTTTCGTTTGCGCTCTCCAACACGATGGAGGAAGTCGAACGCACGGCCGCCGTGCTACCTGAGATTGTCGA
>JBDHLU010000085.1:0-15790 GCA_039656555.1 Gemmatimonadota bacterium
CATAAGGCCACGCTCGACGGTGCCACGGAAAACGGTCGATGACTCAACCGACGGCGCTGCCGGGCCGAGGCGGCCAAGCCCCACCGTCGTGACGACGAGGGCAGCGATGCCAAGAACCCAATAGCGGTAGCGCTTGAATGTTTTCGGTGGTTCTCTCGGTATATCCACTACTTAATCTCCACAACGCGAGGTTGATGCATGCCATACGTGAGCAACCTAAAGAAAGATGCAAGCCGAAACACCCCAACTCTCAAACCCTTTATTACCAATGACTTACATTTTCCCATTTTCCGCCAATCACGGGCGACCTTCCCGCCCATGGGACTCCCAATCCCGCAAAGGTAAAGTTACTCCTCCCGAAGCACGATGGCCGGGTCGATTCGGGTGGCCCGCCGAGCCGGCAAATACGCCGCGAGAACCGCGATTCCGGATAGGACGGCGGCCAAGCCGCCATATGTCACCGGGTCCACGGGGTTGATCTCGAAGAGCAGGTTCGTCATCAACCGCGAGAGTACGTATGCACCGGCCAAGCCAATTGCGACACCGACCGAGGTGATGAGGAAGCCCTGCCAGGCGATCATGCGCACCACGTCGGTCGCTGCGGCACCGAGAGCCATCCGGATGCCGATCTCCCGCAACCGCTGTACTACTTGATAGGACATGATGCCGAAGATGCCGATACCCGACAGGAGCAACGCGAGGACACTGAAGACCGTAAGGAAGCCGCCGAGTACACGCGTACCAGCCATCGCGTCACTCATGTAGCCCTCCATCGTCTCGACTCGATAGAGCGGCACCTCGGCGTCCATGGCCATCGTGACCTGCCGGACGGGCTCTCGAATGGCCATTGGATCGCCGGTCGTCTTTGCCAAGAGGTACATCGAGGTCGTCCAGCCACGCTCGCTCTGTGCCATCGGCACATACACCTGAATTCGCGAGGCAGCTTCGAGTTCGTAGTGCCGCACATTCTGCGTCACGCCGACGACCGTGCGGTACAGCCGAATGGGATTCTCGGGCGTCGATCCTTCCGCGTTTTCGAACGTGACGCGCTTGCCGATCGGGTTCTCCCCCGGCCAGAACTTCGCCGCCATGGACTCGTCGATAATCGCAACCAACGTGTTTCCGTCGCGATCGGACGCATCGAACATCCGGCCCTGCAGGATGGGAATGTTCAGGATTCCGAAATATTCCGGCGACACGATATAGTAGAGCACCGAACTTATGTTTTCCGGTTCGGTGGCAACTCCTTCGGGGAAGATGCCCTGCTCCCAGCTGTTTCCCTGGAGTGGCACGATTTGCGTCATCGCGGCCTGTTCCACCCCCGGCAAGGCCGCAATCCGCTCCCGGTACTCTTCGAAGAACCCCCAGGTCCTTTCCTTGGTATCGTACCGCGTTCCCGGAAGTCCGATACGGGTCGTGAAGATATTGTCTGCGGTAAACCCCTTGTCGACGGATTGCAGCTTTCGGAGGCTTTGGATCATGAGTCCACCGCCGATCAGTAGCACCAGCGACAACGCCACTTCAATCACTACCAGTGACGATCGCAGTCGCTGTCGCGCGGCAC
The DNA here is from genome assembly GCA_039656555.1 of Gemmatimonadota bacterium. Classification (GTDB taxonomy): domain Bacteria; phylum Gemmatimonadota; class Gemmatimonadetes; order Gemmatimonadales; family GWC2-71-9; genus CAMYLY01. Next base: position 1,565 of record JBDHLU010000085.1, read on the forward strand.
CCGTGCTGCCTCCACGCCCACCCTCCTTGAGTTCGTCCTGCAGGTTAGGATTGGCCGATCGGAACGCCGGAATGAGTCCGAACAGCAAGCCTGCAGCGATGGTTATCGCGAATGTGAACAGCAGCACGGTGGCGTTCAGTCCGATCTTCTCGATCATTGGGGTAGGCAGGTTCCCTGAGATTGCCGGCACCATCAGTTTTACCGTGACTAACGCGATGCCAATACCCAAGACGCCACTGACCAGAGCGAGCACGCCGCTCTCGGCCAGGAACAAGCGAACCATCCGGCCCCGGCCGGCGCCCAGAGCCAACCGCAGTGCCACCTCGCGTCGGCGGCCTTCGCCCCGTGCCAGCAACAGGCTAGCAACGTTGGCGCAGGCAATCAGCAGCACGAAACCGACCGCACCCATCAAGAGCCAGATTTGGCGTGCGATGTCTCCGACATAAAAGGAGGACAGCGTTTGCAGTTCGGCGCGGGCCTGGTCTCGACCCTCCATCTCGACGATCTCACGGTGGACGCGATCCAGGTCAGCTTGTGCCATCTCGAGCGTGACGCCGGCCTTGAGTCGGCCGATTGCCCAGGTGCCCTGCGAGCAACCGCGCGCGTCCCAGCACAAGTTTTCCGAGATGTAACCCATGGGGAGGAAGATCTCGGTGCTTGCCGAGGGGAAGACGAACGATTCGGGCATCACGCCGACCACCGTGAAGGTCATCCCGTCGAGTGTGACCTGCTGCCCCAGCGGATCGAGGTTACCGGTGAGGCGGTTCTGCCAGAACCCGTGCGTCACGACCGCGATTGGTTCGGCACCCTCCCAGGTTTCGTCCGACTCGATGACCCGGCCCAGAATTGGTTGGACGCCGAGGGTCTCGAAATAGTCGCCAAGGACGTAGCGAACCTGGACCACCTCTGGCCGATCGCCACTCGTGAGGGTCGGCGTGCGGGTCATATTAGCCCCGAACGATTCGAACACGCGATTGCGTTCACGCCAATCGCGGAAGTTCGGGATCGAGAGTGAGATCGAGAATCCCTGAGTGCTGATGACGTCCGGGACGACCAACTCGTCGGGTTTCTCGAGCGGGAGCGGCTGGAGTAGCACTCCGTTCACCACGCTGAAGATTGCCGTGTTGGCACCGATGCCGATCGCGATGGTGGCCACGACCACGGCGGTGAAGCCGGGGCGTTTGCGAAGTGCGCGGAGGGCGTACCGCAGGTCTTGGAGGAGGGTCGACATAGCTAGGCTCGGAGGTTGGGATTATTCGGTTAGATAGGGGCTACGCGGAAAACGTTGCGTAGCCCGCTAGTCGCTTCTCAGCGTCGTTGCCGGATCGACCTGTGAGGCCCGGTGCACCGGAACGAGCGTTGCGATCAGTGCCACGCCGCCGAGTGCCGCAATTACCCCGCCGAAGGCCAGGGGATCAGTGGCACTCACGCCAGCCAGCACCGACGTCATGAACCGCGTAATGGCGAGGGCGACCGCAACGCCAACACCCATACCGACCACCGGCGCGATCATGCCGCGCCCCACCATGGATCGCGTGATATCCACCGGCCGGGCACCCAAGGCCAGACGAACGCCGATCTCGCGTGTACGCTGCCCCACTGTGAATGCAGTGACCCCGTACACTCCGACCGCGCCGAGGATGAGACCAAATACACCCATGAGCCCAGCGACCCACGCAGCCATGCGTTGCGGGAGAAAGAACAGCTGCATTTCCTGCTCGAGTTGACGGAACGGCAGGCGTGGTAACCCGGGCGCGATCTCGCGTACGACGTTGGGGACAGCGGTTGCCACCGTCGGACCCGCGCCCGGTTCTGCCAACACGTGCAATGTCATTTGTGCGTTGTACAACTGCTGGTACGGTACGTAGTAGAAATTGGGGGTCTCTTCGACAAGTCGACGGTACTTCGCATTCTCCACGACCCCGATGACTTGATAAGCACGGCCTTCTCCGGTGCGGCCGGTCCAGAATTCATGTCCAACGGCATCACCGTCGGGCCAGAATCGCTGTGCCATGGCTCGATTGATGACCGCGACTCGCGGGTCGCCCTCTCGATCACTGTCGCGGACGTCGCGTCCCTGCAGAAGCGGAATCCGAAGTGCGTCGAAATACCCGTGAGAAATGCGATTGTAGAACGCGTCGAACCCGAGTTGTCCGTCGGGGGCTTGCACACCTTCGACATTGATTTGGCCCATCGACGATCGGCCTGCCAGTGGTAGCTTGGCCGCAATAGCGGATGCGTGGACGCCGGGGAGGGCCCGGACGCGTTCGGTGAGTTCTCGGTAGAAGATCTTGCCGTTGGCGTCAGCGGTTCCATTGAGTTCGAGGTCCAAACTCATCACGTGGACGTCCTCGACTCGCCAGCCGGGGTCCAATTCCTTCATTTGCCGTAGCGAGCGTGTAAACAAGCCCGCTACGATCATCAACAGCATTGTCACTGCCATTTGAACACCTACCATCGTGCCACGGAGGCGCGATCGACGGGTGCCTCCGCTCCAACCGCCCTCTTTCAATGCTGGGACGAAGTCCGCTCGCGTCGAGTGCAGGGCAGGGGCGAGACTGAAAACCACACCTGCCGCGAAGGTCACGACGAACGCGAACCCCACCACTCGAAGGTCGAGACCCAAGTCGAGGTCGATACGGATTCCGGGCGGTAGGGGAGGCAGGAACCGAATGAGGGCCGTTGTCGCCCATGAGGCCACGAACAGTCCGGCAGCCCCCGCAAGAGCGAAGAGCACTAGCGACTCCGTCAGCAGTTGGCGTATCAGCCGCCCTCGGCCGGCGCCAAGCGCGCGGCGCACGGCAATTTCTCGGTCGCGCTCAGTCGCCCGAGCCAGCAACATGCTCGAGACGTTGACGCATGCCATGGTCATTGCTAGCCCCACGACCACCATCAGGACCGTAAAAAAAACGGTCGCGGCAAGCCGGATCGAGCTGGGGAGGGGGGCCCACGGGGCCACGCGCACTTGGTAACCACCGGGCTCGGCCTCAGCGGACTGCTCCAGGTTCAATCGATCGGCCATGGTCGTGAGTGCGGCCTGCGCCTGCGCTACGGTCGTTCCGTCTTTCAGCCGCCCGAAGACTTCGGTGATCCCACTGCCGAAATGATCGAGTGTTGACGGCTTCGGTAGTCCGGGAATTTCGAGGCCTATCGGCAGGTACACGTCCATCCGCGCCGCTGCGACGTGTCCCGCGAACCCCGGTGGTGTGACTCCAATGATCTCGAGTGGATAGCCGTTCACTCGTATCGTCTGCCCGATGATGTCTTCTTGGGCCTCGAACCTCGTCGTCCAGAGGTAGTCACTGATCACGACTGTTTGGGTGACCGACGGGTAGAACGACTCGTCGCGGTGCCAGTACCGGCCACGGTCCGGCTGCACGCCGAGTGTGGAGAAGTAATTGCCCGTGACCGCTAGGCTAAGGTGCACCGATGGGTTGTCTCCGGTCCCGACCGCGACGGGCGTGGCGACTTGGGCCACCATGTCTTCGAGCACGTCGTTCTCGGTACGAAGGCTCGTGAACACGGGGTACGACATGTCGAAGTAGGCGCCGTCGAGGTCACGACTGATCTCGACGATCCCGTCGGTGTCTGCCAGACCCGGTACTCCTTTGAACAGCAGAGCGTTGACCAAACTGAAAATCGCCGCGTTTGCGCCGATGCCGAGCGCTAGAGTGAGAATCGCCACCAGGGTGAATCCCGGTTTCTTGGCGAGGGTGCGGACGGCGAAGCGGAGGTCTTGGAGTAGGGTGTCCATGGAGGGCTTGGGAGAGGGTTGTCCACATGACGGATCGGCCGTCCGGAGGTTTCACCGTGCGACCCAATTGGGCGGATCGCGTTATCTTGTGTGCGATGTGCACCCAAACCAGGCGTGCGGTTTTCTTTACCATCCTCTTATTCGTCGGGGCGCCCGCGGTGTCCGCGGCTCAGGAGTGCACCGATTGGTCGCGCCCGAGAGCGTACGCCGTCGGTGGTGCGTACGTCGTCGGCGTCGCGGCGACGGCGGCAATTCGCGGTGGCGATTGGTGGCGAGGAGAGTCGACCGGATCATTCAAGGTCGTTTGGGACGGTACGCCGGCACTCGGTCAGGATTACCTGCTCCGGGCGTACACGGCCTACCAGCTTTCCCAAGTGGGTGGTCTGGCATTCCGGTGGGCATGCCTCTCGCCGCGGACGTCGGCGTGGCTGGGTGCGGGGTTGGCAGCCGCGGTGTGGCTTCCGAAAGAAATCGGCGACGGATTCCATGACCAGGGCTTCTCGATTGCCGACATCACAGCATCGACCATCGGTGCACTCTTGCCGGCGCTCCGGTACGAGAATCCGGTGTTGGCCGCAGTACAGTACAAATTCAACTATTGGCCATCGTCCGAGTTCCGCAATCGTACAGGAACGGATCCACAACTCGAAAGTGATTACGCCGGCATGCGGTTCTTCCTGGCGTACAATCCCGGGCTGGTCGAAACCAATCCCGAATGGTGGCCAGAGTGGCTCGGGGTCGCTGTTGGACATAGCGTCAACGAATGGATTGCGGGCCCGCCGGAACATCAGTGGTATCTCACGCTCGATGTCAACGCTCGCGGGCTCCCCATCAAAGCCTCTTGGTGGCCAACCGTGGCCGCGCTGATCGATCAGATCAAGATCCCACTGCCGGGGCTACGCTTTCAAGGTGGTTCGGTTGCGGGAGGCTTGTTCTAGCCCGGGGTATCACCGAATCGATGACTGGCAGAGGACCCTCCGTCCAATTCCTCGGCGCCGCCGGCACGGTCACCGGGTCGAAGCACCTCATTCGGGCCAACGGGAGCGCGGTGCTCTTGGACTGCGGTCTCTTTCAGGGCCTCAAAGCCCTGCGTGAGCGAAACTGGACATCACTTCCGGTGAAACCATCGGAGATCGATGCTGTCGTCCTGAGTCACGCTCATATCGATCACTCCGGATACTTGCCGCGGCTCGTCCGGGACGGGTTTGACGGCCCGATCTACTGCACGACGGCCACCGGTGCGCTGTTGACCTTTCTTCTCAAAGACAGTGCGTACCTGCAAGAGGAGCACGCGGCCTACGCCAACAAGTACCGGTTTTCCAAGCATAAACCGGCACTGCCCCTCTATACCATTCCCGATGCCGTCGCGACCCTCGAGCAGGTGCGGCAGTTGGACATGCACGCTCCGTTTGAGGTGGTGAAGGGAATTCGGGTCACCTACCGCCCCGCCGGTCACATCCTCGGGGCGGCGACCGTCGATCTCGAGATCGAGAACGGAACAGGATCGCTGCGCGTGGTCTTCTCCGGCGACATCGGGAGGTACGGCAGTCCGATCTTGAAAGACCCGGAACCTGTCGAGCAAGCGGATTACGTCTTGGTCGAGAGTACCTATGGCGACAAGCAGCACGTGCAGGATCCCGACAGCCAGCTGGCCCGGATTCTCACTGAGACGGCCGACCGTGGTGGCGCGTTGATCGTGCCGGCCTTTGCGGTCGGAAGATCCCAGGAGATGCTGTGGCGGTTCAAGAACCTCGAGGATGACGGTCGCATCCCGAAGATCCCGGTCTATTTGGATTCGCCTATGGCGATCGGGGTGACGGAACTGTACCGGCGCGCATGTGATGAACACGATGACGAAATGCAGGCGGCATACGCCAAGGGAGAGAAGCCCCTCACACCTGAGTTGCTCCGAGTCTCCGCAACGCCGGCAGAATCCAAGGCGATCAATCAGGTGCGCGGCCCGATTATCATCGTATCGGCCAGCGGCATGGCGTCGGGTGGCCGCGTGCTCCACCATCTGAAGCAACGTCTGCCGGACAAACGCACGACGGTGATGTTGACGGGTTATCAGGCGGCAGGCTCGCGCGGACGCGCGTTGCAGGAAGGTGCCAACAAGGTCCGTATTCACGGGGCGGATATAGACGTGCGGGCGAGGGTCGAGACGGTCTACGGTCTTTCGGCTCACGGAGATCAGAGTGAGTTGCTACGGTGGCTCGGGGGATTCGAACACAAGCCTCGTCACACCTTTCTCGTGCACGGCGAAGCTTCGGTGCTCGACACGTTCGCGGGTGTCGTGCGCGACAAACGCGGTTGGAAGGTCTCCGTGGCCAAGTATCGGGAGCGGGCTGCTCTGAGTTGACGATCGCCTTTGGTTTCATCGCACTCGGTGCGGCTGTGCTCCCGCAGGATTTTGCCGCCACGATTCGATTCGTGGATGACTCGGTGCAGGTCGAGGTCCGGGCGCCCGGTGTGGAGCCGCCCGACTTCCAGGTCATGCTTCGATCAGGCCAGACGATTCACTGGCGGTCATCCCTGGCCCGGGTGGATACCACAGCGGGTGTCGTGCGAATCACCGCGGGCGATCCGATCATTCGGTATGTCATAGCTGGAGACACGCGGCGCATTCCCTTGCCGGTGCCTACGACGCCGATGCCGCAGGACAGGCGAACCGGCCGCGTGTCGATCCTTGGACTCCCGCCGACCATTCGGCTCGACCGGACGTTCCCGCGGCTGGCGTGGAATGGTGACACGGCCACGGCGGACCTCCGTGACATTCCGAGCATCGTCCGCGTGCAATTCGGATCGGGTTGGGGCGTCGAGCAATGGAGCGAGGCCTTCGTCGTCGTTCTCGTCATTGTCTCGTCGCTGCTCTGGTATCGCAGGAGTGCCCGCGGATGACGCTCATTATTGTGCTCGTCTGCTATTTCAGCCTAGTCGTTGCGATCGGTATTTGGAGCGCCTTCCATACGAAAACAGAAGAGGATTTTCTTGCGGCCGGGCGCACGATTGGCCCGTTCGTCGGTGGGGCCGTGCTTGCCGCCACACAGATCAGCGCGGGGACGGTGGTTGGCACGCTCGGTCGTCACTACCTGACCGGAGTGTCTTGGTGGTGGATCTGGTTTGGCGTGTGGGCGGGCTGGTTGGTGTCAGCGCTCTTCGTCGCGCCCAAACTTCGGCGCTTCGGTGCCCTGACCGTGCCCGATTACATCGCGGTTCGCTTTGGGAGCGAGTGGGCCCGCGCGTTGGCTGGCGTGTTGATCCTGGTTTCCTACACGATCTATCTAGTGGCGCAATTCCAGGCGAGCGGCGAGATCGCACTTACGGTGTTCGGTATTCAGCCGCTGACCGCGATGCTCATCGTGGTTGCCAGCACGGCGTTCTATACGTTACTGGGCGGCGTGCGGTCGGGTTCCTACATCGATTTTCTCCAGACGCTGGTCATGGTGGCGGGCCTTGTCATCGCAATTCCGGTATTGCTCGATCAGGTGGGAGGGCTGCGTACCGCGGTCGGCTTTCTGAATGGTCTCGACGATCGGCTGATTGGATGGTATTACGGGCCCAAGGAGATGATTGCATTTGGCGCTGCGTTCGGACTGTCGATTGCAGCAGCGCCGTACGAGATGACGCGCTTCTACTCCATGCGCGACGAGCGCACCGTTAAACAGGCCATCGCAATCTCCATTGGATTCCAGTTCGTGATTGGTCTCTCCGTCATGGTAATCGGTGTCTTGACTCGAGTGTTGTTTCCGGTGCTTGCGTCCGAAGACCAAGCCAGTGCCATCATGGCGTTCGAGGTGTTACCGCCGCTCGTGGGTGCTCTTCTCATCGTGGCGATGCTGTCGGCCATCATGTCAACAGTCAACTCGATTCTCCTGGTGACGGGCGCGGCCGTTGCGCACGACCTGTACGGCAAGTTCTGGAACAAGAACGCGTCGCAGCGCCGGTTGGTCATGGTCAACCGCATCAGCATCGTGGTGCTGTCAATCATTCCGATCTTTTTTGCCCTACAGAAATTTGGCAACGTACAGGCGATCGTGGTCGAACAGGGAAAGTTCATCGCCAGCTTCTTCTTCGTTCCGGTCGTGATAGGGTTGAACTGGCGCCGAGGCACGGCAGCGGGAGCTATCTCGGCGATGGTCGGTGGGTTCTTGGCTTGTCTCGTATGGGAACTTACGCTGCAACACAGCTTTGCGTCACATGGGATCGATGCGGTCGAAGTGGGTGTCGCGACCAGCTTGATCCTGTTTGTTGCCGTGTCAAAATTTACCAAGCCTGTGGCCGAAGATAATCTCGCAGTCTTCTTTGGGGAGCGAACATCATGAGTGTGTCGAAGGTGGGGACGTCATACACGTCGTTTTCGTACTTGGACCAGAAACAGGACTATCGCGCGTTCGACCTCGCCGACGAGATCGACCGCGTGCCTGCGCACCGCATCGCGTTGACGGATACGGAGGAGGCCCGTACCACGAGATTGCTAGAGGAGAACATCCTCATCTCGTTGCACGAACATCTCGGAGTCATGCCCGCCGACGTGTCGGAATCCAAGGCCTATACCCACGAGGGCCGAATGGCGACCGCGTTTCAGGGCCTCCAGGTGGCTCATTGGGACGCGGTGCTCGACAATCTCATGGACGGCATTCTCAACATCGAATCGAAGAGTGGGTGGAAGTGGACCGAGGTGATCCACGACCTCGGGATGCGGCTGTGCGACATAGCGCATCAAGACTTCGTGTTTCATGCGACCACGATCGACGATATCCGGCGCGCGCACGACGAGGGGCGTGTCGCCTGGATCGCGTCAATGGAAGGGTGCGCCATGATAGAGAACGAGGTCGAGCGTATCGAAATCCTCTACGGATTGGGCGTGCGCGCACTCGGGATCACTTACTCGGAATCGAATGCGTTGGGCTCGGGGCTCAAGGAGCCCGGCGACGGTGGACTCACGGTGTTTGGTCGCCGTGCGGTCGAGCGCATGAACAAGGTGGGCATGCTCATCGACTGCTCACACTGTGGGGACCAGACCACCTTGGACGTCATCGAGGCCAGTGAAAAACCCATAGTGTTGAGTCACATCGGAGCACGTGCGCTGTGGGATTCGAACCGACTCGCACCCGACGCAGTCATCGAGGCGTGTGCCGCCAAGAGTGGTGTGATCGGTATCGAAGCGGCGCCCCACACCACGCTCTCACCCGACCATCCAACCCATACACTCGACTCGGTGATGGATCACTTCGAGTACATCAAGAAGTTGGTCGGGATCGACCACGTGGGTTTTGGTCCGGACACGATTTATGGCGACCACGTAGGCTTGCATAACGTATATGCGGCCAATCTCTCACTGAAACAGGCGACCGGAGCCCAATCGTTCGAGCGGGTCGAGTACGTCGAGGGGTTGGAAAACCCAACCGAAGGATCAAGGACGATCATTCGGTGGCTGGTCAAGCACGGGTACTCCGATGAGGACATCGCCAAGGCAATGGGGGGTAACGCGCTGCGTGTGTTTGAGGAGGCCTGGTCGTAGCCTAGCAGCTTCTGATTCAGTCGCGGTTCCGGAGTTCTTCGATGCGCGCTCGAGCCTCGGCGATTCGTCGATGCGTCTCCTGCTCGTCGACGCGAGCCGTGTTCCAATCGGGATGGCCTTGGTCGTCGAGATCCACTCTCAGAACGCTGCCTTCTTGGGACGTGGGCGGCAGCGCCCCGATGGGGACCGCGCGGTCCTTCCCGTCCTCACCTTGGACGACGGCCGTATTACCTTCGATACGATCGATGGCGAAGAAGTCAGTACGCATACCGAGCCACGACCCGGCCGTCTCGGTCAGAGAGAATGGCACGTCCGGTGTTGTCGTCCCATACCGGTTGGGTTTGCCGCATGAAGAACTCTCCGGTGGTCTCGTGACCCACGCCTGAGTAGACGATCACACTGTCGCTCGCGGTAATCGATGCGTTGGCCGGAAACGTGAAGCACCTGCGCTCGACATTGCACAGCCGCCACCCACCAATATCGATTTCCGCACCGCTGTTGTTCTTGATGACCGCGTATTCGCCATTGAGGTTGAATTGATCGTACCCAAGGGCGTCCGGATAGACCCACACATCGATGAACGATCTTACGTCGAACACTTCTGTGGTGAGTGGCTCATCAGACGCCCGGGCAAAGCGATCACCACGCACGTTACGAACCTCGTAGGTGCCATCTTTCGAACCCCGAATGGTGATCTCACCGTGCAGGTCGGTGCGGTAGATCTCGTCGGCAACCGCCTTGTAGTACTCGATGGCCCAGGCGTGCGGGTGCCCGTACCCGTTGCCTTCTCCCACGGAGATCACCACGACTTCGGGGCGCGTTGCGGAAATCCACGCAGGAGAAACGCCGTCCCGCGCGCCGTGGTGGGATGCCTTGAGTACAGTCACATCCGGCACACCGCTCGCGATGAAGTGATTCAACGCGTCGACCTCCGCATCTCCCACGACCAATGCCGCAAACTCCCCATAGCGGATCACGATTCCGATCGAGCCGTTGTTCAGCGACTCGGCATCCTCGAAGGGTGCCAGGAACTGCAGCTCTACAGATCCGAGGAACACGGAAGTGGACTCGGCGACCACGTAAGCTGCTTCGGATTGCGCGACGGCGGCCATGACCTGGGCATAGATCGCCGTTGTGTGTGGCACGCCGTTGTCGACATACGTCTTGACTGGGAGGTTGTGAAGCACGTCGACCATGCCACCTATGTGGTCTGCATGGGGGTGTGTTGCGATGGCAAAATCGATCGAATCGATGCCGTGCACGCCCAGTTGACCTATCAGCCATCCGCGCCCCGCGTCGATAAGTGCCACCCGACCTTCAGGGCTTCGCACGACCAAGGCGTCGCCCTGGCCGACATCGAGAAAGATGAGTTCGATCTGGTCAGGCTCGGCGGGCAGTTGCCACGCGATCGACATGCTAACGGTAAGCAGTAGAACGTTCATCTCGTTCGTATACACCACCCAAGGGCTGGAGGTGTCATCGGTTGCTACGTGGTCGCCAGGCGTCTTCGTCGCCCGGGCCTTGGGGGCCGAGCGTACCCTCGACGGACGCGAGGAGTTCCGCGGCGTCGTAGTGTCGACCCCCACGCATAACCCACCGAACGTTGCGGGTGTTCCGGACGTCGTCCAACGGGTTGCCGTCGACTACGAACAGGTCCGCGAGTTTCCCGACCTCGAGCGAACCCAGATGGTCGCTAACGCCCAAGGCGCGGGCGCCGTTGATCGTTGCGATTCTCAGGACGTCTTGAGCTGGAATACCCGAGAGCACGAGTGACAGTATCTCGCGGTGGGCCCCGAAGGCGGAGAAAAACTCACCCCAACTCGGGTGGTCCGTCCCGAGAGTGATCAAGTCGCGCCCACCGGCATCGTAAAACGCTTTGACCAACCGACGCTTGTTCCAATAGATCGACTCGAACTGTCCGAGCACGCGGCGCGGTTCGCGTCGCTCGATGATCTCCCGCATGTAGGGTGTTAGAAAGCGTTGCTCATCGGTGAAGTAGGCGTACACCTCCGGATCTCGCTCCGCGTAGTAGCCGTACGCGCTCAGCGTAGCATCGAAGTTTACCCCGCGCTCGAGGTACAACTCGACGATCGATCGGAACTCGTCGGTATCCGGATCCATCGATTCCAAGACGTCGTAGGCGGAACGGTCAGCGGTCATTGCATCACCGCCCATGAAGTGCTCGATTCGATCGATACCCATGAGAATCGCGTCGCGCGGGTTCACAGTGTTGCGGAACCCCGAGCCCAAATGCCCGGTAACCGTAACTCCATGTTGGTGGGCGCGTTCGATCAGCGCTCGAAGATGGTCGGCGCGAATCCCTTTTGCCTTGAAGGCCCTCGCGCCCAGCGCCATCCAATAATCCACCTCCTGGTGGATCGAATCTGCGGTGATCGTGTTGGACCACCCGGCTCGCCACGAACCGAAATAGGGACCGCTGTTGTAAATGCGCGGGCCCGGTCGACCGCCATTGTCGATGGCGATTCGCAGTCGACGCATGCGGTGGGGGTCCATCTCGCCGGCAGGGAAGGTCGAGGTTACGCCATTGGCGAGAAACAATGCCGGATAGGCGGTCGTGTCGTCCACTCGCCCGTCACCAAACAGATCGATGGCGTAGTGGGCGTGCAGGTCGAAAAGCCCCGGCAGCAGGTACTGGCCATCTCCGACGGTGAAAGCCTCGGCGCCCTCCCGATCAGCTTCCTTGAGCGGGCCGATCCGGGCGAGGCGCCCCGCTACGATCAACATGCCGGGGTTGATGCGCATCGTTCCGTCGTTCACATCGAAGTAATGGCCTCCCGTGATGACCGCGCGCTGGGCGTGGGCAGTGGGGGCGATGCCTGCTGCGAGGATCGTCGCTGTCAGGAGGTGGAACCGCATGGTCGGCAAGGTACGGCGCTGACCGGTGTTGCTCAACGCTCGTTCATCATTTGTGCTCGTACGCTGTACGGTCAGTTGACAGGCAAGCCAACGGTCGTACATTGTACGGTCAAGTAGTGTCTCACTCGCTGTAAGATGTTGCTGTGCAGCGGTTTATTTATCTGGTCGGAGTGCAATTTGGGCGACGGGGACCGAAGAAAGCGGAAAATCACCGGTAAGAACTCTCGCGATACCATCGTGGCTGCCGCCGTGCGGGTCCTCGGGGATGCCGACCGGACCTTCGACGCTCGCACCATCGCGAAGGAGGCAGGGAAGAGCCTGGGGACACTCTCCTTTCACTTTCGGGAGGGTGGACTACGCGAGTTGCAAGGCGAGTCGGCCCGAATCGGTTTTCAGAGGCTTCTCGAATCGCTGTCTGATGCCTTGAAGGCGGCGCAGGACCCGCTCGAGGGGTTAAGACGGCTCGGCCGGGCCTATGTTCGGTTTGCCGCGGACAATCAACGCCTCCATCGCATCATGTATCGCGAGCCATGGGGGGAACGGGTCGAGCCGGTGCGATCCGAAATCCGTGGGCTGATCCGCGATCACATGGCAGCCTGCCAAGACGCCGGCTTGGTGCGAGCAGCAGCCCCTGAGAAGTTCTCCCGTATCGGATGGGCGTTCATGCATGGGGTGGCAGTCCTCTATCTCGACGGGCAAGTACCCATCGGAGACCTCGACGCCATGGTTGACGAGGCGATCGACATTCTACTCGAGGGGATTGCGGCCTAGCCGATCGCGGCTTTCTCCAGCCAGTCTCCCAGCTTTTTTCCTGTGCGGTAGTGCTTCATGACGAACGCCGCCAGGTCGTCCCGCAAGACCGTTTCGGCGGGATACTCGACCCAATAGTAGAACTGTTTGTTGGCGATCAATGGGAACCGCTCGCGCACATCCTTGAATTCCTTAGGCAACACCTTGTTCCTGTCACCGGCCAATTCGCCGAAGAGTGTCTTGAAAGGCTTGGCCTTCACGAGTGCGCCGAGTTGCTTACCCCGATCGCGTATGGCCGATCGGATGTTGTATAGCTGGTTCTTGTCCGGTTGGTACATCCCGCCCGCGACGGCCACACTCTTGTTACCGAACTGGAAATACACGCCCGGTATCGATCGCTCCCGGCGCCCTCCGGGACTCACCACCGCAGACATCAGGGTCTTGTAGGGGGTCTTGTCCCTACTGAATCGGATGTCGCGAAAGATACGGAACATCGCGTCCTTGGGTTCGAGCTGCACGCGTGGGTCGAGGGCGCCGACGCGATGGATGATCTCGTCGACGAAGTCGGTGAACGGCGCTTTGACGGACTGCTCAAAACGCGCCTTGTTGGCCTTGAACCACTCGCGGTTGTTGTTGCGATCTAGGGCACGAAGGAAGGTCAGGTAGTCTTTTGAAAAGTGTGTACTATTCACGCCATGTCCTTAAACCTGTATCACCGTACCACTATCGGTAACGCACGCGCGATTGTCCAGAACGGCTTCGAGAACCAGAAGTGGCGGTTCGAGCACGAAGATACGAGCGGTGAAGTCAAAAAGGCGCTCGGCGTCTGGTTGAGCGACCGACCGTTGGAAGGCGAAGACGGCCCGCCGGGAGACGCGATACTCGAGGTGGTGATGGATGCGTCGGAGGAATCGTTGGAGCTCTTCCAACTCGAGGGTGTGGTGTGGGAGGCGCAGCTTTGGATCGTGCCGGCGGAGATCGTGAACGCACGGTCGACGGTGCGGATTCTTCAGGTGGATCCCCGAACGTCGTGGTTTCACGAACGCCCTGATCTCGACGGGGAAGACGAAACTCCCGAAGCCTAGCGGGACCGTTTTCTCACTGATTCCAAATCGTCGGGTGTATCCACATCGGTGAGATATTCCGCAGGCCAAGCAATCGTCATTGTCTTCTGAGGGTGGGTTTCGGCAAGTTGGCGCACGACCCCAGCGGGCTTGCGGGAAAGTGCTTCGCCGAACAATCCACGTTTGACCAAATAGGGAGGGGCCACCACTCCTCCGAATTCCGACAGAACGATTGACACGCGTGCGTCCTCACCGGCCTC
>JBDHLU010000086.1:0-16719 GCA_039656555.1 Gemmatimonadota bacterium
ATGGCGAAGGCAAAGTTTGAGCGGACGAAGCCGCATGTAAACGTGGGTACGATAGGTCACGTGGATCATGGAAAGACGACGTTGACGGCGGCGATCACGTTGGTGCAATCGTTGAAGGGATTGGCGGATCACGTGGCGTTCGATGCGATTGATAAGGCTCCAGAGGAGCGTGAGCGTGGTATCACGATTGCGACGGCGCACGTGGAGTACGAGACGGAAGCGCGTCACTATGCGCACGTGGACTGTCCGGGTCACGCGGACTATGTGAAGAACATGATCACGGGTGCGGCCCAGATGGACGGTGCCATACTCGTGGTGAGTGCGGCGGACGGTCCGATGCCACAGACACGAGAGCACATCCTGCTGGCCAAGCAGGTTAACGTGCCGTACATCGTGGTGTTCCTGAACAAGGTGGACATGGTTGACGACGAGGAGTTGTTGGAGTTGGTGGAGCTGGAAGTGCGCGAGTTGTTGTCGAGTTATGAGTTTCCGGGGGATGACATTCCGGTGATCAAGGGGTCGGCGCTGAAGGCTGGTGAGACTCCGGATGGTCCGGATGCGGCTTGCATCCAGGAGTTGATGGGGGCGTTAGACACGTATATTCCCCTGCCGGAGCGGGAGATTGACAAGCCGTTTTTGATGCCGGTAGAGGATGTATTTTCGATTACGGGCCGCGGGACGGTGGCGACGGGCCGTATCGAGCGTGGGATAGTGAAGGTTCAGGAAGAGGTGGAGTTAGTGGGATTGGGTGCGGAGAAGAAGACGGTGGTGACGGGAGTGGAGATGTTCCGCAAGCTGCTGGACGAGGGTCGGGCCGGTGACAACGTGGGATTGTTGTTGCGGGGAGTGGACAAGGACGAGATTGAGCGTGGAATGGTTTTGGCGAAGCCGGGTTCGGTGACGCCGCATACGCATTTTGAGGGAGAAGTGTACGTTCTGACGAAGGATGAGGGCGGTCGGCACACGCCGTTTTTCAAGGGTTACCGTCCGCAGTTTTTCTTTCGGACGACGGATGTGACGGGTGATGTGGAATTGCCAGAAGGGGTGGAGATGGTGATGCCGGGTGACAACACGAAGATGACGATCAAGCTGATCACTCCGATTGCGATGGATGAGGGGCTGCGCTTTGCGATTCGTGAAGGCGGCCGCACGGTCGGTGCCGGCGTCGTTACCAAAGTCATCGAATAGACTGTAAGAGTCGGAACTACTTCACGACGAAGAACAAGCGGAAGCATCCAGAACGCGTCGAGACGCGGAAGTATTGCCGGCGGTGCAATGGGCACCGCGTCCACAAGGAGACGAAGTAGCCGTGGGCCTAGTCGCTGTGGTGCAGCGCACCAGCACGTTCTTGCAGCATGTGCGCGGAGAAATGCGAAAGGTCTCGTGGCCGACGTGGGATGATCTGCGCCGCTCCACCTTGGTGATCACCGTATTTGTCATGATCCTTGGCGTCATTATCGGATTGATGGACAGTGCGTTCTCGCTTATCTTGATCAGGTGGCTTGGGCAGGCCTTTGGATGATCGAAACAGCCATGGATCACCGCTGGTATGCGATTCAGACGACCGCTGGGCACGAGAATAAGGTCCGGTCGCTGATCGAACGAAAGATTGCGGCTGACGCGCGAGCGGAAGAGGCCAGACCGATCCGGCGGGCCATGGTGCCGACCGAAGAAGTGGCCGAAATCAAGAACGGCAAGAAGGTCGTCGTCGAACGGAAGAAGTACCCTGGCTACGTGTTGGTCGAAATGATTCTGAACCAGGAAACGATGCATGTCGTCAACGGCGTCCAGGGCGTCATCAAGTTCGTAGGCCAGGGCTGGACTCCTCAGGCCTTGCGGCAGGAAGAGGTCAACCGGCTGCTCGGGATCGAAGAGGAGACGGAACAATCGGCTCCGAAGGAAGAGATCCCATTCATGGTTGGGCAGGTGGTGGAGATTGCCGAAGGACCGTTCTCGGAGTTCAGTGGAACCGTCGAGGAAGTGGTTCCGGACAAAGGCAAGGTCCGGGTGAGTGTGAGTCTGTTCGGTCGTCCGACGACCGTGGAATTGGATTACTTACAGCTCAAGGCGCAATAGAGTGCGACACGGTCTCTGGGCGCGCCTGAGAGCCGAAGGATACGAGAATCGCTGACCACGGCATACGTGGGAGTTGGGGCCCTCTAGGCCCGACGAAGAGGAAACGATGGCAAAACCTAAAGGCAAAAAAGTCGCGGCGTTCGTGAAGCTGCAAGTGACCGGTGGACAAGCTACGCCGGCGCCACCCGTTGGTACGGCGTTGGGTCCACACGGTGTCAACATCATGGACTTCTGCAAGCAGTTCAACTCGCGTACCCAATCCAATCAGGGAACGACAATTCCAGTCGAGCTCACGATTTTTGCCGACCGATCGTTCTCCTTCATTACCAAGACGCCTCCGGCAGCAGTTTTACTGAAGCAGGCGGTCGGATTGGACAAGGGGTCGGGGATGCCGAACCGCGACAAGGTCGGCACGGTGACGCGCGATCAGCTGAGGCAGATTGCCGAAACCAAGATGGAAGATTTGAACGCCAACGACATGGACGCGGCCATCAGCATCATTGCCGGAACTGCACGGTCGATGGGGTTGGAGGTGATCGACTGATGCCGGTTACCGGAAAACGGTTCCGTGCAGCGCTCGAGAAGGTGGACCGGGCCAAGCTGCACGATCCTGGGGATGCGGTCGGGACAGTGAAGAGTGTCGCCACCGCCAAGTTCGATGAGACGATTGAAGTAGCCGTGCGGCTTGGTGTCGACCCACGCCATGCGGACCAGATCGTCCGAGGCACGGTCGTGCTGCCACACGGAACGGGAAAGTCAGTTCGCGTAGCTGTCATTGCGCAGGGCGACAAGGCCAAGGAGGCGGAGGCCGCAGGGGCGGATTTTGTGGGGCCGGAGCTAGTCGAAAAGATCAAAGGTGGATGGCTCGATGCCGATGTGATCATTGCCACGCCGGATATGATGAGCCAAGTCGGGCCCTTGGGCCGTGTACTCGGGCCTCGAGGGTTGATGCCGAATCCGAAGTCCGGCACAGTGACGACGGATGTCGAGCGGGCGGTGAAGGACGTCAAGGCAGGGCGGATCGAGTTCCGGGTGGATAAGACAGGGAACCTTCATGCCCCCATAGGGAAGGCATCGTTCGACGGCGACAAACTCAGCGAGAACCTCAAGTCGTTCATGGACGCCGTCGTGCGGAGCCGACCGGCGGCCACCAAAGGCACCTACATCAAGTCTGTGACATTGTCCAGCACGATGGGTCCGGGCGTGCGCGTTGATCCGGGAGTGTACCGATGAAGATGAATCGCACGCGTAAGGCCGAGCTAGTCAAGGCGCTAGCGACCGAGCTCCAGGAGTCGCCGAACCTCTACATCACCGATTTCACCGGGATTGGTGTGAAGCCGATGACGGAGTTTCGCGCAAAGCTGCGCAGCGCGGGGGTACGGTACAGGGTTGTGAAGAACACGTTGGCCTTGCAGGCCTTGGAGCAAGCATCGGTCACCGGGTTGGAAGAGCAGATTACCGGGCCGACGGCCTTCGTGTTTGCTGGGGAGGATCCGATCACCGCCGCTAAGCTGATCGCCGAGTTTCAGAAGGAGCACGATTCACTGACGGTGAAGGCGGGGTTGGTAGAGGGTCGCACGGTGGGGCCAGATGAAGTCACACGGCTCGCGACTCTCCCGTCCAGAGAAGAATTGATGGGTCAGATCGGTGGAGCTTTGCAGTCACCGCTGCAAGGATTTGTCGGTGCGTTGTCAGGTTTGTTGAATCAGTTTGTTGGCGCAGTCGAGGCGCTTCGCGCCGACCGGGCTGCCAGTTAGTCCTTCGTCACGAGAGAGAGTCCCGAAAATGGCGACAAAGACGCTCAGTAAAGAAGAGATCCTTGAAGCGATCGGTTCGATGTCGGTCACGGATTTGGCCGATCTCATCGAGGAATTCAAGGAGAAGTTTAACGTTACGATCGCGGCCCCCGTGGCAGCGGCAGCCACCGGTGGTGATGCTGGTGCCGCCGCCGCCGTTGAGGAGCAGACGGAATTTGACGTCTTCCTCGAAGCCGTTGGGGGTAAGAAGATCCAGGTGATCAAGGTCGTTCGAGAGGTCACGTCACTTGGCCTCAAGGAAGCCAAGGATCTCGTCGATTCAGCACCGGCTGCGGTCAAGGAAGGCATTGCCAAGGATGAGGCCGAGGCAATCAAGACGAAGCTCGAGGACCAGGGAGCGACCGTCGTTCTGAAGTAGCGGCCTGGCGTGTCGCTGCCCCGCGGGGCAGCGCTCAGTCCAGGATCCTTCTTCAGAGAGACGGTATGCACGAACGTCAGTTACGACAATTCTGCTCGCACGAAGAGCCCCACGAGGCTCCCACTCGGCGTACGGTCGAGGTGGGGTCTGCGGGGCCATTTGCGCTGCGTGAGGAAACTCGATGAGTACCAGAAAACCGGTCATCACATTTGCAAAACTGGAATCGGGCATGCCAATGCCCCATCTGCTGGACATCCAGATACGATCGTTCAACGCCTTCTTGAGGGCTGATAACGGCGACGATCGGGCGGATGTATCGCTCGAGCGGGTGTTTCGCGAGGTATTTCCTATCGCGGACGTCAACGGGAACTACTCATTGGAGTTCGTGAGTTTCGCGTTGGGCGACCCCAAATACACGGTTGAGGAGTGCATCGAACGCGATATGACGTATTCAGCGTCGCTCAAAGCGACGCTCCGTCTCATCGTGAACGAGATTCTCGAGGGCGACATGCAGCGCCCGAAGAACATCATCGAGAAAGAGGTCTACCTCGGTGAGCTCCCAATTCTCACGCCGCTCGGCACGTTCGTGATCAACGGTGCCGAGCGTGTGGTGGTGTCGCAGTTGCACCGTTCGCCGGGCGTGGTGTTCGAACAGAGCACGCACCCGAATGGACAACTGCTCAACAGCGCACGCATCATCCCGTTCCGCGGATCCTGGGTCGAGTTCACGGTGGACATTCACGACATCGTCTACGTCCACATCGACAAGCGGAAGAAGTTCCCGGCGACGGCATTGCTGCGGGCGCTTGGGTACGGCACCAACAGCGACATTTTGCGCCTCTGCTACGCTACCAAGACGATCGATCTAACGAAGGAACGCGATGAACGTGCGTTCCGACGGGAAGTGGCCGAGGCTCTCCTAGCGGAGGATGTGCCGAACCCCGAGGACAAGGATGGTGACCCACTCGCCCGCGAGGGCGAAGACCTCGCACCAGAGCGGTACGATGCCATTCGTAACGCTGGCATCAAGAAACTCCGCGTGTTCTCCCGGTACACGACGATCGATCTGCGCGACGACGATCAGCCCACGACCATTCGGGAGCGGCTGGAGAAGCGATACATCGCGTTCGATGTACCGGATCCAGAGACCGGTGAGGTCCTGGCGGCGGCGGAAAAGGAACTGACTGCTACGCTCCGCAAGAGGTTGCTGAAAGCGGGTGTGATCAAGGTGGACGTCTTCTTCACGTCGACGCGTGGAGAATCTGCCATCATCAAGAACACATTGGCGAAGGACCCGACTTCATCCGAGGCGGAGGCGTTGGAGCAGATATACTCGCTCTTGCGGCCCGGGGATGCCCCAAATCTGGAAACCGCGCGTGCGGCGCTCGAGCGTCTGTTCTTCAGCCCGAAGCGATACGACCTCGGACGAGTCGGTCGCTACAAGATCAATCAGCGACTGAAAGTCAACATCCCGCCGGAACACACGGTCCTGACCCGGGAAGATTTCGTTGCGATCATCCGCTACCTGCTCGAGTTATCCGAAGGTCGCGGCTACACGGATGATATCGACCACCTTGGTAATCGTCGTGTTCGAACAGTGGGGGAGTTGATTGCGAATCAGTTCTCGGTGGGTCTCTCGCGCATGGCGCGGCTCATCAAGGAACGGATGAGCATCAACAATGACCCGGAGAAGATCACACTCGATGATCTGGTGAATGCTCGGACGGTCTCTGCCGTCATCCAGGCGTTCTTCGGGAGCTCGCAGCTCTCGCAGTTCATGGACCAAACCAATCCGTTGGCGGAGTTGACACATAAGCGTCGCCTCAGTGCGCTTGGACCCGGCGGGTTAACGCGCGAGCGTGCCGGATTCGAAGTGCGTGACGTGCACTACTCGCAGTATGGACGGATGTGCCCCATCGAGACGCCAGAAGGGCCGAACATCGGCCTGATCACGTCGCTCTCGACCTACGCGCAGGTCAACGAACTCGGGTTCATCGAGACACCATACCGTCGAGTCGCCAAGGGCACGGTAACGAACGACATCACGTGGCTCTCGGCCTCCGAAGAGGAAGAGTTCGCGGTGGCGCAGGCCAACGCACCGCTCGACGAGAAGAACAAGTTCGTCAAGGAGTTTGCGCTTTGCCGGAAGCGGGACGACTACCCACTGCTTCCGCCCAATCGCATCGACTTCATGGACGTTGCACCGGAGCAGTTGGTGTCGATCGCGGCTGCACTAATCCCATTTCTCGAGCACGACGACGCCAATCGTGCGCTCATGGGCAGCAACATGCAGCGGCAGGCGGTACCATTGCTGTTCCCCGATGCTCCACTGGTTGGGACGGGGCTGGAAAGCAAAGTCGCCACGGACTCTTGCGCGGTCATAATCGCGCGCCGTAAAGGCGTGGTGAGCAAGGTGACAGCCGACGAAATTATCATCGACACGGGGCTTGGGTCCGATTCAGGCGACATGCCGCTAAGCCGGTTGCTGCAGCACGACAGGTACCGTCTGAAAAAATTCTGGCGCACCAATCAGGACACGGCGATCAATCAACGTCCGTTGGTGAAGGTGGGGCAGAAGGTTGAGGCCGATCAGGTCATAGCTGACGGTCCAGCCACAGAGAATGGTGACCTCGCTCTTGGGGCCAATGTTACGGTAGCGTTCATGCCGTGGTACGGTCACAACTTTGAGGACGCTATCGTGTTGTCCGAACGACTCGTGAAAGACGACGTGTACTCTTCGATCCACATTCAGGAGCTCGAACTCCACGTTCGCGATACGAAGCGTGGTCAGGAAGAGATCACACGTGAGATTCCGAACGTTTCGGAAGAAGCGTTGGTCGATCTCGACGAGCGCGGAATCGTACGCATCGGTGCGCATGTGAACTCCGGGGACATTCTCGTCGGAAAAATCACACCCAAGGGTGAAACGGAGCTGTCGCCGGAAGAGAAGTTGTTGACGGCGATCTTCGGCGAAAAGGCGAAGGACGTGAAGGATTCTTCGCTCAAGGTTTCGCCCGGGACAGAAGGCGTAGTCATCGATGTGAAGATCTTCTCGCGGGTCGAAGACCAGGTCGTCGAAAAGGACCGGGGTGAACGAATCGGAGAAGTTCGTGGGCTCGAGAACGAAGAAAAGGCGCGCATTTCTTCCGCGCTGTTCGAAGAGCTGCGTGACATTCTGGAGGGGCAGGAAGTGCAGTTGATGCTCAAGAATGGCACCATCGAGGAATTCTTGAGCGAGGGCACGCAACTCACGGCGGAGGAGTTGGCGGCGGTAAAGTTCTCGAACGTCGACCTCAAGACGCTCCGCGTTAAGTCCAAGGCCGCCAACGAGCGGGTGCGGGCGGCGGTCGATATGGCGACGCGTGAGCGGGCCAAGATCGAAGAGAAGGCAGAGGACCAGATCGACAAGATTCTCCAGCCCGATGAACTGCCACCCGGTGTCATCCAGTTGGTAAAAGTCTATCTGGCCGAGAAGCGCAAGATCGCGGTCGGGGACAAGATGGCCGGCCGGCATGGGAACAAGGGAATCGTTGCCCGGATCGTTCCGGAAGAGGATCTGCCGTTCCTCCCTGACGGAACCCCGGTCGACATCGTGCTCAACCCCTTGGGGGTACCCAGCCGAATGAACGTGGGCCAGGTCCTCGAAACGCATCTTGGATGGGCGGCGCACCTGCTGGGTTTCAAGGCCGAGACTCCCGTTTTCCAGGGTGCTAACGAGGCCGAGGTCGGGTTGCTGATGCGATTGGCCGGTGTGAAGTGGGCCGGTGACGCGCTGCAACTCCATGGGAAGGCGCCCAAAATGACTCCGGAGCAGACGCGTGGGATCCTCGCCGACTTGGGCAAGATCCCGTCGACCAACGGAGAACGACCGGACCTCGATTCGGTGCGCATGGATGAGCTTGGAGGGCGGTCGGTATCGCAGAGCACCCGGGATGTCTTCCACGCGATTCGCGACTTCGTCGAGACTGCGGCGGCGGAGATCGGCGAACGCATGAAACTCCACGCCGAACGGCAAGTGGATTTCCATCAAGCGCGGCTCGACTCGGATGAAGAGGTACCGAAGCAGTCCAAGGCTGACCTCAAGCTTGGGTTGAAGGCCGTGACGCAGCAGGCTGCGTTGGACGGGGCCGGCCTGCTGGAGCAAGCCGGACACGCCGCATTGGCCAAGATGCTCGGGCCGAAGAGCGGAGCAGATGTCGATGCCGCGGCCCGCGAACTCGTGCGCCTGGCCGGTTTGACGTCCTATGGAAAGGCGAAACTGCGTGACGGCCGCACGGGCGATTGGTTTGAGTCCGAGATCACTGTCGGCACTCTGTACATGTTGAAGCTGTCGCACTTGGTGGACGACAAGATTCACGCGCGTTCCATCGGTCCGTACAGCCTGGTGACGCAGCAGCCACTGGCCGGGAAGGCGCAGTTCGGTGGACAGCGGTTCGGGGAAATGGAAGTGTGGGCGCTAGAGGCGTACGGCGCGGCGCACACGCTCCAAGAGATGTTGACGGTGAAGTCCGATGACGTGAACGGGCGTAGCCGGGTGTACGAGGCCATCGTGAAGGGGCAAAACCTTCCGCAGCCTGGTACACCAGAATCGTTCAATGTGCTTGTCAAGGAACTCCAGGCGCTCGGTCTGAAAGTGTCCCTTGGTGTCACCGACGACGCCGAAGAGTAGGAGAACCGATGATTGATTTCCGCAGCACGCGCGAAGCCCGAAGCTCGAGCTTCGACTTCATTCAGATTCGGATTGCGAGTCCCGAAGAGATTCGTGGCCCGCGTGATACGAAAGAACGCGGGCGCCTAGCGCTTCAGGGTCAGCGGTACTGGTGGTCGTGGGGCGAAGTAGTCAAGCCTGAGACGATCAACTATCGCTCGTTCAAGCCAGAGAAGGACGGTTTGTTCTGCGAACGAATCTTCGGGCCCGTCAAGGACTGGGAGTGTCATTGCGGTAAGTACAAGCGCATTCGGTACCGCGGCGTAGTGTGTGATCGTTGCGGTGTTGAGGTGACGCTATCCAAGGTCCGCCGCGAGCGCATGGGGCACATCGAACTTGCTGTACCGGTGGCACACATCTGGTTCTTCAAGACTTTGCCGAGCCCGATGGGCAACCTTTTGGACATGACGCTCAAGGATCTCGAGCGCGTGATCTATTACACCAACTACGTGGTCATCGACCCTGGTGAACTGGAGGATGTCAAACGGCTCGAACTGCTGGACGAGGAGAAGTACTTCGAACTGAAAGCGAAGGCCAAGGAACTAGGCGACAAGGCCTTCCACGCTGAAATCGGCGCGCCGGCAGTTCGCGAACTACTGGGCCAGCTCGACATCGACAAGGTGTCGGAAGAACTCCGGGCCGGGGTGGTTAATGAGACCAGCCAGCATCGGAAGAAACAGACGCTCAAGCGCCTGAAGATCATCGATGCGTTCCGTCATTCCGGTAACGCCGACGATGTACGCAACGATCCAGGCTGGATGATTCTAGATGTTGTCCCGGTCATTCCGCCAGATCTCCGTCCGCTTGTGCCGCTCGACGGTGGCCGGTTCGCCACGAGTGATTTGAACGACCTGTACCGCCGTGTCATCAACCGCAACAACCGATTGCAGAAATTGATTCAACATCGTGCGCCTGAGGTGATTCTGCGGAACGAAAAGCGGATGTTGCAGGAAGCCGTAGACGCGTTGTTCGACAACGGACGCCGTTCCCGCGCCATCCGCGGGCGTGGCAAGCGACCGCTCAAGTCGTTGTCCGACATGCTCAAGGGCAAGCAGGGCCGGTTCCGGCAGAACTTGCTCGGGAAACGCGTTGACTACTCCGGTCGGTCCGTCATCGTGGTGGGGCCGGAGTTGCGGTTGCATCAGTGCGGCCTTCCGAAGACCATGGCCGTGGAACTCTTCAAACCATTCATTATTCACAAGCTGGTGGAGAAGGGGATTGCCGAAACGGTCAAGCGGGCAAAAAGGATCGTCGAACGCGAAAGTCCGGAGGTCTACGAGATTCTCGAAGAGATCATTGAAGACCATCCTGTGCTTCTGAATCGCGCCCCGACGCTCCACCGCCTGGGAATTCAGGCGTTCGAGCCGGTGCTCGTCGAGGGGAAGGCTATCAGGATTCACCCGCTCGTCTGCGCGGCGTTCAACGCGGATTTTGATGGAGACCAAATGGCCGTGCATGTGCCACTCTCCTTCGAGGCGCAAATCGAAGCACGCGTGCTCATGCTCTCGAGCAACAACATCCTCAAGCCATCGGATGGCCGGCCGGTGGCGGAACCAAGTCAAGACATGGTGCTCGGCTGCTACTTTCTCACCAAGGCTCCCGATAATCTTGCCGACTTCATGGACGATGCGCCGTACATCGGCAGTCTGTCCGAGGTGGAGGTGGGGTTCGCAACGGGACGCTTCGGTTTCCAGTCGCCGATCAAGTTCCAGCTGCCAGAAGAGGCGGTGGCGGCCATGGCGGGCAGGGAGGATCTCGAGGACGTTTGGGTGAAAACCACCGTCGGACGAGTACTGTTCAACAGCATTCTCCCTGTGACGTTGGTCCGGGAATTGGGTTTCCATAACGAAGTCATGCGCAAACGCGCGTTGTCGGAAACCGTGTTCGAGTCCTACCGTCGTGCCGGGTTGTCGGAAACGGTAGAGTACCTCGATCGCCTCAAGGAGTTCGGCTTCAAGTACGCGACCATCGGGGGACTCTCGATTGGCGTGGCCGATCTCGAGATCCCTGATGAAAAGCAGGAGATTCTGTCCAAGGCCAGTGAGCGGGTCGAACGCTTCCAAAAAGCGTACGCGACCGGTCAGATCACGTTCGGTGAGCGCTACAACAAGGTCATCGATGCGTGGACCCACGCGAACAGTGAGGTGGCGGACGTCATGGTCCACAATCTCTCGAAGTCACGTGGGGGCTTCAATCCGGTGTTCATGATGTTCGACTCCGGTAGCCGTGGGAGCCGGGACCAGATTCGCCAGCTAGCCGGGATGCGCGGCTTGATGGCCAAGCCACAGAAGAAGCTCACCGGCGGAATCGGCGAGATTATCGAGAGTCCCATTCGGTCGAACTTCCGAGAAGGTCTCACGGTGCTCGAGTACTTCATCTCGACGCACGGGGCACGGAAAGGTCTCGCCGATACGGCACTCAAGACCGCCGATGCCGGATACCTCACCAGACGGCTGGTCGACGTTGCACAAGATGTCACCGTCTCCGAAGAAGACTGCGGAACCATTCTTGGGCTCGACATTTCCGCACTGAAGGAGGGTGAGGATGTCATCGAACCGTTGAATGAGCGGATCATCGGAAACGTCGTAGCCGAAGATGTGGTCGACCCTCATGAACTCGACGAGCACGGCGATCCACTCTTGTTGGCGGCGGGCGGCGAGTTGCTTGACGAAGAGACCGCCAACGCTATTGAAGACGCCGGGATCGAAGAAGTGCGCATCCGCTCGGTGCTCACCTGTGAAGCGCGGCGCGGCATCTGCCGGATGTGCTACGGCCGAAACCTTGCCACCATGCAGATGGTGGATCTGGGCGAAGCCGTAGGGATTCTCGCGGCGCAGTCGATTGGTGAACCGGGGACACAGCTTACGCTGCGGACTTTCCACATTGGTGGAACCTCCGGGCGTATCGCGGAACAGACGGCGAGGAAGACCAAGCTGCCCGGCATTGTCAGGTACGGGGAGCGCCTGCAGGTCGTCAACGCACAGGACAACGCGAAGATTGTGACTGGGTACGAAGGTGACCTCGTGCTCGAGGACGAGGAGGGCAACGTCCGTTCGCGTATCCGTGTGCCGCTTGGTGCCGAACTCCAGGTCGAGGACGGTGCGACGGTGAAGAAAGGCGGACTGATATTCAAGTGGGATCCCTACGCAAACCCGATCATCAGTGACGTGAATGGCACGATCCGCTTCGTGGACATCGTCGAAGACGAAACCGTCCGCGAGTCCCTGGATGAAATCACCGGATTGCGTCAGCGCGTCATCATCGAGGACCGCGACAAGAAACTCCACCCGCACATCGAGATCGTGCGGACGAAAGGTGATAAAGAACGTAGGGTTCGGAGCTACGTGATTCCGGAAGGCGCGCAGATATCTGTCGAGGACGGCAAGGAAGTCCACGCCGGCGAGACGTTGGCCAAGATTTCGCGTGAAGCATACAAAACCCGGGATATCACCGGGGGGCTCCCGCGGGTCGCAGAGCTGTTCGAAGCTCGGCGTCCCAAGGACCCATCCACCATCTCCGAGATCGACGGTGTGGTCCGGTTCGGAGACATCAAACGCGGCAAACGGGAGATCCTCGTAGAGCCCGAAGGTGGTGAGCCCCAGTCCTATGACGTACCCGCCGGTAAGCACTTGCGGGTGCACGAGGGAGACAAGGTCCGCGCCGGCGACCGGCTTACGGAGGGTCCGGTGAACCCGCATGACATTCTGCGGATCAAAGGGCCGCGGGCGGTGCAGGAGTATTTGCTCAACGAAGTTCAGGAGGTCTATCGCCTCCAGGGTGTGAAGATCAACGATAAGCACATCGGAGTGATCGTCCGGCAGATGCTCCAGAAGGTCCGCACGGTCGATCCTGGTGACACGGACTTCCTCGAGAGCGAGAACGTCGATAAGGTGCCGTTCCGCGATAAGAACGAACGGGTGATCAAGAAGGGTGGCAAGCCAGCGACTTCAGAACCCCTCCTTCTCGGGATCACCAAAGCGTCGCTCACGACCCAGTCGTTCATCTCGGCGGCCTCCTTCCAGGAGACCACCCGGGTGTTGACGGACGCTGCCATCCGGGGGCTCCGAGACGATCTGCTGGGTCTCAAGGAGAACATCATCATCGGGCACCTAATCCCGGCCGGGACTGGCGTGTATACGTATTCGGATCTGGAAGTCGAGCCGCCAGAAGGGTTTGAGCCACCACCGCCTCCACCCATGGAGGAGGAGCTGGGGGCGCCGAGCCCGTTTAGGGAGCCTGCCGCCAAGGTGGAGGTACCCGCTAAGTAGTGAGATCCGACTTGGGGCGGGGGCTCTCGAGCCCTCGCTTCAAGTTGGAAGTCCTTGACCTACACCGACCTACCCCCTAAAATTGTAAGTCTGTCTATTTTTGCGGGCCCTAATTCGGGGTCCGGTGTTTTTTTGGGAGTTTATGCCAACGATCAATCAGCTTGTCCGACAGGGACGGCGGAAGGTTTCCAAAGCGGACAAGGCGCCTGCACTCAAGGCGTGTCCGCAGAAACGGGGGGTCTGCACGCGAGTGTATACCACCACTCCGAAAAAGCCGAATTCGGCCCTTCGGAAGGTGGCCCGTGTGCGTCTGACCAATGGGTTCGAGGTAACGAGTTACATCCCGGGTGAGGGGCACAACCTGCAAGAGCACTCGATCGTGCTCATTCGCGGCGGTCGAGTGAAGGATCTCCCAGGGGTGCGATACCACATCATCCGGGGCACTCTAGACGCGTCTGGCGTGGCAGACCGCAAGCAGCGGCGCTCGAAGTACGGCGCCAAGAAGGCCAAATGAGCCGTCGGAAGCAGGCGGTAAAGCGTCCGGTTCCGCCGGACCCGCGCTACGATAGCCAGACGGTGACGAAGTTCATGAACCGTCTGATGCGTGATGGCAAGAAGTCGACGGCCGAGGCTGTGTTTTACCGGTCGATGGACCTGATCGAACAGCGGACTGGGCAGCCGGGTGTGCAGGTGTTCAAGCAGGCGCTCAACAACGTCAAGCCTTCGGTGGAGGTCAAGAGCCGCCGCGTCGGTGGGGCTACGTACCAGGTGCCGATTGAAGTGCGTCCGGATCGCCGGGCCACGTTGGCCATGCGCTGGATTGTTGGGTTTGCGCTGGCCCGGGGCGAGAAATCGATGTCGGAGCGGCTGGCGGCGGAGTTGATCTCTGCGTCCAAGGGCGAAGGCACTTCGGTCAAGAAGCGAGAAGACACGCACCGGATGGCTGAGGCCAATAGGGCATTTGCGCATTACCGGTGGTAGTGCAGTCGACTGTTGACAGAGTGAAATAGCAGGACCGGGCGATCCAGCCCGGGGAAAACACCCGGCCCCTACGGGGAGCTGGCGGCGACAGGGGGCGACCCCGGCCGAACGCGGAGCGGGACCAGTCCACACTAGTGGATGTCGGTCGCCCCGGTTTTTTAATGCCTGCTTCCGATTGTGTAGCGGGATTGGGAAGAAGGGGTTGGGATGGTGAGTGAGAAACTTGGGAGAGATGTCGTACTGGAAATAGATGGCAATGGCACGCACGACTGAACTGAGCAGAATCCGTAATATCGGCATCATGGCGCACATCGATGCTGGTAAGACTACGACGACCGAGCGGATCCTTTATTACACGGGCCGCACGTACAAGCTGGGCGAGGTCCATGACGGTACGGCTATCATGGACTGGATGGAGCAGGAGCAGGAACGCGGAATCACGATTACCTCCGCCGCTACCTTCTGCGAGTGGACCCGGTTTGACCAATCCTACCAGGTCAACATCATCGACACGCCCGGTCACGTCGACTTCACGGTCGAGGTTGAGCGATCGCTTCGTGTGCTCGACGGGGCAGTGACCCTGCTCGACGCCGTAGGCGGCGTCGAGCCACAAACCGAGACGGTGTGGCGTCAGGCTGATCGGTATGGTGTGCCACGGGTAGTTTTTGTGAATAAGATGGACCGCGTGGGGGCGGATTTTGACCGCTGTCTCGCCATGGTCCGCGAGCGCCTGGGCGCCCATGCGTTCCCGGTTCAGTTCCCATTGGGTTCGGGCGAGTTGTTCACCGGCCTGATCGACGTAGTCCGTCAGGTTGAGGTGGTGTATGATGACGAGTCGTTGGGAGCGGACTGGGTCGAGCGTGATGTGCCGGACGCGTTTGCCGAGCGGACCGCGACCTTGAGGCGCGAACTGATAGAAGCAGCGGTCGAGCACGATGACGAGCTGCTGTCGAAGTACTTGGATGGCGAGGACCTCACCGAAGACGAGATTCGAAGGGCTATTCGGCGGGCGACGATCGAAGGACACCTCGTTCCGGTGTTCTGCGGGTCCGCATTCAAGAACAAGGGCGTGCAGCGGTTGCTGGATGGAGTCATCGACTACTTACCCAGCCCTGTGGACGTCCCGGCCATCCAAGGTCACTTGCCGCATCACGACGAGACCTTTGTCGAGCGTCAGCCCTCGGACGACGAGCCGTTCAGTGCGTTGGCGTTCAAGGTGGCGACCGATCCCTACGTCGGGAAGTTGACCTTCTTCCGCGTGTACTCCGGCGTGTTGCAGTCCGGATCCTACGTCTATAACTCGACGAAGGACAAGCGTGAACGGGTCGGCCGTCTATTGCAGATGCACGCGAACAAGCGTGAAGAAATCCAGGAAGTCCGTGCTGGTGACATCGCGGCGGCGATTGGTCTCAAGGCAACCGGCACGGGCGATACGCTGTGTGATGTGGATGATCCTGTCATTCTCGAGGCTATGAGATTCCCGGAGCCGGTCATTTCCGTGGCCATCGAGCCCAAGACGAAGATCGACCAGGACAAGCTGGGCACGGCACTGCAGAAGCTTTCCGAAGAAGATCCGACCTTCCACGTTCGCACCGATGACGAAACAGGTCAGACCATCATTTCCGGGATGGGAGAACTCCATCTCGAGATTCTTGTGGACCGCATGAAGCGGGAGTTCAAGGTCGAAGCGAATGTAGGGCGGCCGCAGGTGGCCTACCGAGAGACCATCCGCGAACGGGTCGAGAATGTAGACGGAAAGTTCGTGCGGCAGTCCGGTGGGCGTGGTCAGTACGGCCATGTGGTCATTCACATGGAGCCGACCGAACCGGGTCATGGATTCGTGTTCGAAGACAAGATCGTGGGTGGCAAGATCCCGCGGGAATTCATCGGACCGGTTGAGCAAGGTATAAAGGCAGCGTTGGAGAATGGCGTGTTGGCGGGCTACCCAGTCGTCGACGTCCGTGTCGAACTCGTCGACGGGAGTTCTCACGACGTCGACTCGAGTGAGATGGCGTTCAAGATTGCCGGCTCCATGGCGTTCAAGGAAGCGGCGAAACGCGCGAAGCCAGTCATTCTCGAGCCGGTCATGGACGTAGAGGTGGTCACGCCGTCCGCGTATATGGGTGATGTGATTGGCGACCTGAATTCGCGCCGTGGGAAGGTAGGGGGCATGGTTCAGCGGGGTGAGGCGCAGGTGATCGGCGCGAGTGTACCGTTGGGCGAGATGTTCGGGTATTCGACGACTCTCCGATCGATGAGCCAGGGCCGGGCGGCGTACTCGATGCAGTTCTCGCACTACGCGCGGGTACCGCGATCGAAGGCCGAGGAAATTGTCAGCAAGATCAAGGGATAGTTCAAACAGTTCGCGAACGTAGTTCAAGGGGATAGGGAAGAGACATGGCGAAGGCAAAGTTTGAGCGGACGAAGCCGCATGTAAACGTGGGTACGATAGGTCACGTGGATCATGGAAAGACGACGTTGACGGCGGCGATCACGTTGGTGCAATCGTTG
>JBDHLU010000087.1:0-15627 GCA_039656555.1 Gemmatimonadota bacterium
CGTGCCGTCCCACCAGCCGGAATTGCCAACCGATACCGTAGGCTCGCGATCGGATCTAGAATCGTTCCCGCAGTATTCGTGAGTGGTTTACCCTCGACTACCGAAAGCGCCGTCCGAATTGCGCGGCCGCGACCCAGAAAGCTGGCGCGGTCGCTCTCGAATTCGCATGGGCCGACAGTCTCGCCGTCGACCGCGGCGAGATGGGCCAACCACAACTGTGGTTCGGCCGCCGAGCGGGGGCGCCGGGTTGCCAGCAGCGTCTCGAGCCCGGGAACGAATTCAGTCTCGACAAAGAGGTTGGAAAAAGTCGGGTGTGCCTCGTCGGCCGCTTGCGAGGCCAGTACCACTTCCGCATAGGATGTGACATCGATCTCACGATCTCGGTTTTCGAGATTCGTCACCGTCAGTTGCCGCAGCTCGGCGTCATCTTCAGGCGAGACCACGATCTCGAGCGTTATGGAAAGTGACCGGTCTCGCTGCATGATTTTGGCCCGGTCTTCGGCATAGATGACGTCATATCTGTCCATCTTGGTTCCGCTCGGCTGAAACCCGGCGGACCAGATGTCACCGGTCTTAGCGTCGCGCAAGAAAATGAAGTTGCCCCAACAATCGCGCGTCGTATCCTCCCGCCATCTGGTCACGGCGATGTCGCCCCATCGGCTGAACCCGGAACCAGCCGCCGTGACCATGACCATGTACCGACCGTTCGACAGCACATGCGTGCGCGGCGGAACGTCATGGGGTGATTCGAAACGTCGTAGTGTTGGTGGAATGAGATCGCGGACGTGGGCGGCCACTTCTACTTCTTCACCACGAGGCCGTGCCACGGATACCGATCTCGGTGTTCTTTCTTGCAGTAGCAGTTCCGCCGCCTGGATCATGGGATGCGCGTGGAATCGTCTCTGGGTTATACCGTGGTGAACGACGTTTCCTAGAGAGACGATGGTCATCCCCTGATGGTGAGCCATGTATGCCCGAACCACGGCGACCTTTTCCTGCTCGGGAAGCCTCGACGGTGTGAAATCCAAAGCTTCATAGAACCCGTAGGCGCCGTCGGCCCCGGCATCTTCGAGACGAGCGATGTTGTCGAGGGCGGCCCTGGGATCCACCATGGCCGCGAGTGCGGTGGCGTAGGGAGCCACCACCACGTCCTCGAATAGCCCGCGCTTGAGTCCCAAGCCAGGCACGCCGAAATCCGAGTACTGGTAGGTGAGTTCGACGTCGCGCACGTTGTACGCCGACTCGGAAACCCCCCAAGGTACCCCTCGTTCCGCGCCATACCGGACCTGGCGCCCGACCACTAGGCGGCATGTGAGGTCCAATAAGCTGTGGGCGGGCTGCTCGATCACGAGAAGTGGCATCAGGTATTCGAACATCGATCCCGACCAGGAGACCAGCGCTGCCCCACGCCCCACGGGCGTGAGGGACCGTCCGAGCAGGAACCAGTGCCGCGGTGAGGCATCTCCCTTGGCGACGGCCACGAAACTCGCCAGCCTGGCCTCTGAAGCCAACAGGTCATAGCAGTTGGGATCGAGTGTATTGTCAGCCACGCGGAAGCCGATCGAGAACAACCTGCGCGAGGGGTCGAACAGGAATCGGAAGTCCATCGCCAGAGCCATCTGTTCCGCCTGCAGTGCCAGGGCGAAGAGCCGGTGTTCGAGAGACGTCACCGCCGTCCCAGATGCGTCTAGATCTTCGGGTTGGATCAGTTCGAGATCGCGCCCGTGACTTTGGACGCTTTGCTGGACCGCTACTGCCCAGGTGAGAATATCTGATGCTTCTCCGTTCTCCTGGGCCGACGAAAGTGTACTCGCAATATCCAGGAGGTTTTCAGCGCGGGTCTCGAGTTCTTTGAACCGGAACCTCCATTCTGGAGTGGACGTTGGCGGATCGTCCAGGGCGGCCGACATTGCCTGCAAGGCCTCTCGCACTTGCAACGCTGTGACCGTTTCCGATCGCGGGTGAAACGTGGCCTTTTCCACAACGTCGAGCACCGGCTGAAGGGCGTCGCGAATCCCATCCAAGACATGCGGGCCCAACAGCGGTTGACCCATGAGCTGACGGCATCCTTGAGACAGCGCGATGAGATGCCCCGCCAGATTGCCACTGTCGACGGTGGATATGTAGAGGGGTTCAAGTGGGCGGAGATCCGTGGTGTCGTACCAGTTGACGAAATGCCCGTGGAATCTGCGCAGCCCGGTCATCGTCTCCAGCGTGGCCTCGAGACGGTCGGCCATGTCCAGGATCCCGATCCAACCAAAATCGTGAGCCGTCATGGTACTCAGGAGGTACAACCCCATGTTGGTCGGCGAGGTTCGGTGGGCGATGACAGGCTCGGGATCTTCTTGGAAGTTATCCGGCGGCAGAAAGTGCTCTTTCTCGGTCACGAAGGTCTCGAAGAACCGCCAGGTCCGCCTTGCCAGGAGGCGCAAGGAGCGGCTCTCACTCGGCCAGAGCCGGTGTTTCTCTTCGAGTTTCCGGGGAACGCTCATCCGCCACGTGAGAAACGGTGACAACACCCAGAGGAGAACCAGGGGGCCAGCAACAGGCCATGCAGCCGGCTTGAAGATCACGACGAGAACGCCGGCGCCCGTCGCAAGGATGACGCTCCGGCGAAAGTGCAGGTAGAACGTGCGGAGCCTCAAATCGGCTCCGTAGCCGACCTGTGCAGCCGGGACCCACTCGAGGAGGTTCCGCTTCGTGACGTAGAGCCGTACGAGAGTGCGCACCACGGCATCCGTCGTGTACCGGGCCTGGTGCGCGAGCACCGTGATGGCTAGCACCACCTGCAGCGCAGCTACTCTGATATCGCTGCCTGTAGCACCCAAATGGCTTCGTTTGGAGAACCCCTTCCGTCGAGGAATAAGATCGTCGAGCACCGGCAAGAACGCGGGCACCGCGACGGACACCAGGAGCAGGCCGGTCCACAGAAACGGAGAAACGGCTGGTAGCGTCCAGGCGGCCACGCCGAGCAGAAACCATGAAGGCGCCGAGAGGCTACGGCGCAGGTTGTCCAGCATCTTCCATCGGCCGTGCGCCGGAATGTGTGTTGGCTGCGTTCGCCCCGCAGCGTTGCGCGAATGGCCCAGGATCCATGGGAGGAGTTGCCAATCGCCCCGCACCCACCGATGGTTACGGCGGACAGCCACCTCGTAGTTGGTAGGAAACTCCTCAAACAGATCGATGTCGGTCACCAATCCCGCGCGCGCGAATATTCCCTCGAAGAGATCGTGACTGAGGAGCGTGTTTTCCGGGACCCGCCCTGCGAGAGCCGCTTCGAATGCATCGACGTCGTAGATCCCTTTTCCCGTGTACGACCCTTCTCCGAATAGGTCCTGGTAGACATCGGACACCGCACCAGCATAGGGGTCTACGCCTCCGGGACCCGACACGATCCGTTGGTAGATCGTGCTTCCCGGTCCTGTTGGCAGGGACGGGACGATGCGTGGCTGGAGGATGGCGTACCCCTCGACCACCCGCCCCATCTTGGGGTCGAAGCGCGGTCGATTCAACGGGTGCGCCATTGCCCCGACCAGGCGGTAGGCGGTCGTCCGTGGAAGCTGGGTGTCGGCGTCCAACGTGATGACGTAACGGACGCCATCGGGTACGACTGGCGTTCTGCCGTCGATGGGAATGAAGGTGGTATCAGTGGCGCCCCGAAGAAGTCGATTCAGTTCGTGCAGCTTCCCACGTTTCCGTTCCCAGCCGATCCACTTGCCTTCCTTCTCGTTCCAGAGGCGCCGGCGATGCAAAACCATGAACCGGACCCCACCACCGGGCGGACTCCCGTATCGCTCGTTGAGCTGCGCAATTTCGTCGGCCAGTTCGGTGAGGAGGTCCTGATCGCCCGGCATGTGTTCGTGGGGAGCGTCCTTCCAGTCGGTGAGGAGTGCGAAGTGGAGGTGTCCCACGGGATTCGCCAGGAAGTGAACCTGGAGCCGTTCGACAGACTCTTCTATGTCCGCGCGGCTGGTGAGCAACGTGGGCACGACCACCATGGTTCGAAGGTCGGCCGGCACGCCGTGCGCGAGTTCGAGCTTGCAGAGCAACCGGGGGGGAACGAGAGAAGTGACCAGGCGATGGATGAGGGCCACGGCGATATCAGAGGCTGGCACCAGGGCAAGGACCCCCAGGAGAATGAGGACTGGCATCCCCGCTCCCGTGGCCCACGTTACGAACAGAGGGCCGGAGAGAACGAGGGCGGTAAAAACGCCGATTGCCCCGAAATAGCCGGTCACCGCATGGGCGCGCCATGCTCGTCGGGCGCGAATTCGCCAGGGGACACGAAACCCCAGCCGCTTCTCGAAGGCCAACCTACCACCGGACACGAGATGGTATCCCGGATCCTCCTCAGGGTGGGGGGGAACGTCGGGGGAAGTGGCTTCGCGGGCCAGTCGCACA
This sequence comes from Gemmatimonadota bacterium, assembly GCA_039656555.1. GTDB lineage: Bacteria > Gemmatimonadota > Gemmatimonadetes > Gemmatimonadales > GWC2-71-9 > CAMYLY01. The sequence goes on from JBDHLU010000087.1 coordinate 4,402, forward strand.
GCTTCGCGTGCCACCTCCAGTTCCGATCGCTTCGAACCCCGGGACAGCTCCTCGATTTGTGCCCGGTACTTGTCGCGGGTATTGAAATCCATGGCCGCGAACACGGGAACCGTTCGGAGCACTTCGTCGACCAGGCTGACGCTTTCGAAGAACTTTTCCCAGTCGATGGAAGCCATCCACCGCATGCTCGTGATGATGTTGCGAACCGTGATGTTCGCGGCGGCCTGAGCCTGGTGCGCCTGGGCAACGACTTCGTTGGGGGACGTACCTTGTGCAGCGAGATTCTCGTTGAGCCAGTCGAGGGCCGGCATGATTGCAGCTGGCTGGTCACGAAGCCGCTGCACGAGTTGGACGGCAAACGCGCTGTCGAGGGGAGTGGTGCCAAGCCGTCTCAGTATCTCATCGGTGCGTTCCGCAGGCCGATCGCTGAGACCCAGAAGGCGATCAGCCACCTCGTCCGCGCGCGCGCGCGCCTGTCGGGCGCGGATGATCTGCTCGGACAGCCGCCGCAGGTTTTCGACAAGGGCCACACGAAGGTGGATGGCGACGGCCCAGAGTTCACCGATGCCGAGCGGCTGGGTGCGCTGGTAGGCGCGCACGAAGGCCTGCAGCGTGTCCAGGTCAAATCGACTGTCGGTATGTGCAACGTAGGCCCATGCCAGCCCATAGACGCGCGGGTACCCTCCGAGGTGGTGACCCTCGGCGATCTTTGGCAGGATCTTGTAGAAGCTTCGTGGGAGGTGATCCCGAATTTCCCGGACTTGTTCGTCTACGACGTGAAAGTTGTCGAGGAGCCACTCTTCGGCTTGCGTGATCTGACTCTTCTGTCGAACCACCTCGACGATGTTCCGGTACCCAGCGAGAAGCACCTTCCCATTCTCGCCGACACGGGGGAGTAGCCGACGTCCTCTTGCGTGTTTTTCGGCGGTGGGTTGGGCCGCCGCCAGACTCTCGGCGTGTTGCCCAAGTCGTTCGATGCCGAACACCTCGGCCCGGATCGGCTGTTGTAACCGAGAAGAAACTTCCACCATAGCATTTATGGTGTTCAGTTCGAGTCCCGAGTCAAGTAGTGGTGGTCCCTGCCGCCACAAAGGCGGCGTTGCAGGTTACTCGGATGGTCGAATGCGCTCGGCCATCTGCCGCTCGTCTCGCAGCGTCGCGATCATGGCTTCCGCCTGCTTGGCCTGGAAGGTCAACGAACCGGCCACTGAGACGACCTGCTCCAGGAAAGCCTGCTGGCCTTGGAGTGTTCTCATGCTCGATTGCATGTCGAGCATCAGCGCCTCGATGCGGGAGAACTGCGCCTCCGCTTCTTCGAACTGGAGCTTGCGGTCGTCGATGGTCTGCGCATGCTTGCCGACCGCCTGGATCTTTGCCATCACGTCGTCGAGCATTTCCTTGCTCTCGCCCAACCCGCTTCGGGCCTCGTTGATCGACCTTACCTGCTCAACCGTTTGTTCGGCGACCTGGAACATGCGTTGCATTTCGTCCCGCACGGCGTCGACGGCGGCCTGGCGGTTGGTCGTCTGCTCTGAAGCCTGGGCAAGATGCTGCTCCGCTGCTTCCCAGTCGGCCATACGTGACTCGAATAGCGTGACGGCTTCTTCCACGCTCTCGAGTTTGTCCGCCCGCCGTTGCACTGTGTCCGCGAACTCCGTGAGCTTCGAGCCCTGCTGACGTGCAGCGGTCAAGCCTTCATGCAGGGTTCCGATGTGCGTCTGGAGCTGCGTCACGAGCGCACTGGCTTCGCGCCGCAGTTCCGCCACCTCATCCAGGTGTGCCATAGCCTGCTCGAGTGACGAGTCACCCTGGGCCAGTTGTTGGCTCGCGTGCTTGATCTGTTCGGATAGGCCAGCAACCTGTTGCGCCCGCGCTTGGAGCTGCGTCACGGCGATCTCCATGTCGGCAACGCGCTGTTCGGCCGCTTGGATGTTCGTGGTGACGGGGTCTTGGATGGTGTCCAACCGCTCACGCAACTCCTGCGTTGCCTTGCCCATGCGCTCCAGTTCTGCACGCAGGCTGGTGACCTCATCCATCTTCGGCTCCAGGTCGGAAAGCTTCTGCGCCAACGTGTCGGTGTGGGCCAACAGTCGTTCCGCCTGGTGCTCCGTCGCACTGATCGCATCCGCAGCCTCGCCAAGCCTGTGAAAGCGGTCTTCCATGCTGGTCAGGCCTTCGCGGAGGTCGACGATGCGTTGGCTCACCGTATCCAATCCAACCCGTTCGAACTCGAATCTGTCCTGTGCGGTCGCCAGTTGGGCACGCACTGTTTCGTGCAGAGTCACGAGTTCGTCATGCCTGGTCCGATCTTCTTCCTCGAGCTGTTGTTGACGCTCCGAGGCGCTTGCGAGACGCTCGTTCAACTCTTCGTGCGACGTTCGCATGGTGCCGACGTCGTCGGCAAGATCGGTCAGGAATGCTGCACTTGCCTGCTGTTGTTGGATTTGCCGGTCGACCTGTTGGACCATCTCACTGAGCCGCTCCGCTCGTGCGGTCGCTCGATCCACGGCGTCGCGTTGTTGCTCGAGCGCCGCGATCTTTTGGGAGACGTGATCGCCCAACGCGTGAAGCGTGCTGAGCTGCCGCTTGGTGTCCGGTAACTGCATGGCCACCCGGGCCAACGGTCCGAGAGTCTCCTCGACCTTGGCCACGCGGCGCTCCGCTTCTTCTAGTCCGCCGGTCATCGCGTTGTACCGTTCACTAAATCCGGCCAAACGCGCGTCGGCGTCCGCGTTCGTTCGGAGCAATTGATCCTGTTGCGTGGCTATCTGCGTGAAGTTCTCGGTCAACCCGCCGAGTTTGTCGGACAAGGCCCCGGCACTCTGGTCGATCGCGTCAAAGCGCCCTTCGAGCCCAAGCAACCCCTCGAGGTCTCCTTTGAGTGCCACCACCGTGGCGAGCATCTCGCGCATCTGGTCGAGTTCCGCCCGCATCTCGGCGGCATCGGCCGTTATCTGTCTGACCCGCTCAGAAGCATTCTCGTACGATTCCGAGAGATTGTCAGACTGGCGTTGCACCGCGTTGGTCCGTTCCTGCGCCGCTTCGAGTTGCGGCGTAAGGCTCGCGAATGGCTGCATGCTGGTCTGGAGGTCGGCGACTGCTTGCTCGGCCCGCTGGAGCGGTTCGGGCAATTCTTCGACACGCTTCGCCAATCCCTCGGATCGGAGAACCGCCTCTTCGAACGCCTTCCTCTCACGCTGCATGCTGGTCAGGATGGATCGAAGCTCAACCGAAATCTCTTCGGGAAGGGTGCCGCTCTTGAAAAATTTATCGAGTACCGTTGCCATGGCGAAGCTCTCGACTCAGGTGAGAGAGGACCGGAGTGGACGTTACAATACTGACCCGGCGGGGCGTCCTGGCAAGCCTCTACTGGGGCGGTGTCCGCAGCCGACCAGTCATCTCCGAAACCGGCACAGTTTTCTGTGAGCTAGGCCACACTCGCGCAGCGCCCGATTTGGGGGCATCTTGGTCCAGAAATTCCAAGTTCTCAACTCTCAACGCTAGATTCTAAGTTCTAAATCCATGTCGATAACCTCCTCTCTCTCCACCGCCCTCGCCGACCGCTACCAGATTGAGCGTGAGCTCGGCGAAGGGGGCATGGCGACGGTTTACCTAGCGCAGGACGTCAAACACGATCGCAAGGTCGCCCTTAAGGTCTTGCGTCCCGAACTTGCCGCGGTGATCGGAGCGGAACGGTTCCTCGCCGAGATCAAGACCACGGCCAACCTGCACCACCCGCACATCCTGCCGCTTCACGATTCCGGTGAAGTGGATGGCACGGTGTTTTACGTTATGCCGTTTGTCGAAGGCGAGACGTTGCGCGACCGATTGGACAAGGAAAGACAACTGCCGGTGAACGATGCCGTACGCATTGCGACGGAAATCGCCGGAGCGCTCGATTACGCGCACCGGCACGACGTGATCCATCGCGACATCAAACCAGAGAATATTCTTCTGCACGATGGACGCGCGATTGTAGCGGACTTCGGCATTGCGCTCGCGGCGAGCCGATCCGAGGGCAACACTAGGCTCACGGAAACCGGGATGTCGCTGGGCACGCCGCACTACATGTCGCCCGAACAGGCGATGGGCGAGCGCGAGATCGATGCGAGGGCGGACATTTACGCACTCGGCAGTGTGCTCTACGAGATGTTGACGGGTGAGCCGCCGTTCACCGGCCCCACGGTCCAATCGATCGTGGCGAAGGTGTTGTCGTCGGATCCCGAACCGATCACGACGTATCGAAAGACGACGCCACCCAACGTAGTGGCGGCGGTACAAACGGCGTTGCAGAAATTGCCAGCCGATCGGTTTGCGACGGCAGAGAAATTTGCGGAGATGTTGGCGGACTCGAGTGCAAGCCTGCCAACGTCTGCTGGCGTGTCGGGTGATGTGCAGCACCGATCCAAGTTGGTCGTGCCACTTGCGATCGTCGCGGTCGTGATGACGGCAGTCGCCATCTGGAGCGTCACGCGTTCTACACCAGCGCCGGCCGTTTCCCGGTACGCGTTGGGATTGCCGCCGTCGCAAGCGCCCGACCCCACGAATCTGGTCGTGCCCACAGCGGACGGTTCGCGGATCGTTTACGTCGGCCCGGGAGAAGCCACTCCCCGGCAGCTTTGGGTCAAGGACCGCGACAAACACTCGGCCAGGCCGCTCACCGGCACGGACGGGGTCGTGAACTTTGCCGTGTCGCCGGACGGAGCCTGGGTGGCGTGGCATGGTGGCGGGCAGATGATCAAAATACCCATCGATGGCGGAGCGGGGACCACTGTGGTCGAAGCCGGTGTCGCCGGTCGCGTTGGGGGGATGACGTGGTTGGATGATGGCACGATCGTGTACGTGATGACCGGTGGTGGACGCCGGCTCGGTCGCGTGTCCGACCAGGGCGGTGCATCGAATGTCATTTGGGAGTCGGACTCATTGTCCTTCGACGCGCTGCAGCCGCTTCCAAACGCTCGCGGCGTGTTGTTTCAGGTCTGCCCGGCGCCGTGTGCCGAGAGCGCGATCTGGGTGCTCGATTTCGAGACTGGGGAGGCGCATGAAGTGGTGGCTGGAGCCAGCGTTGCGCAGTATTTGTCGACTGGACACCTAGTCTTTACTCGGGGTTCAGGGCCCATGTTTGCCCTGACATTCGATCTTGCCTCACTCGAGGTGCGTGGAACGGCGACAGCGTTGCTCGACAGCGTGGCGTCCGTCGGCAACGTGCCTCTCGTGATGTTCTCGGCTTCCGGAACCTTGGTCATGCGGTCGGGCGCCGCGGTCAACCAGCAGGGGTTCGAGTTCGTCTGGATCGACCAAGAGGGGCGTGTCACGCCGGTTGACTCGACCGACACGTTCCGTCACATCACCGTTGCCGCGAACTACGGCTGGGCACTATCGCCAGACGAGACGCAGGTCGCGATCGGATTGGCCACCGCTGCCGGTGAAGATATTTGGGTCAAGTCGCTTCCACGGGGTCCACGCAGCCGCGTCTCGTTCGGTGAGGATACGGAGTACCGGCCCCGGTGGATGCCGGACGGAAGGTCCATCATCTTCGCCTCTCGCGGTGAGGCGGAGGGCGTGTTCTATCGGCGCGCGGACGGTACTGGTGATGACGTGTTGGTGGCACTGGGGTTGTTCGATGAGGCCGCCGCCTCGCCGGACGGGCGTTGGTTCGTGTTCAGGAGCGGCGCGACATCGGCCGCCAGCGGCGGGCGCGATCTCCTCGCAATCGAGGTGGGTGTCGACAGCGTGCCGCGGCCGCTCCTGGCGACGCAGTACGACGAAATGGCGTTCAGCATCTCTCCAGATGGGAGGGCTATAGTCTACCAATCGGACGAGCAAGGCCGTATGGACGTCTTCGTCCGCCAATTCCCTGACGTGAACGCCGGAAGGCTGCAGGTATCGGCCGCAGGCGGAACGGGAGCGCTCTGGAGTCGCGACGGGCGTGAGGTCTATTATCGCAATCTGAATAGTGAGATGGTCGCCGTTCCGGTCACTGTCGGGCCGACGCTGCGTGCTGGAGAGCCGCGGGTGCTGTTTGAGTTTCCTTCGGACGTGGCGGTCATCGATGCGAATTTCTACACCGCGTGGGACGTGGCATCGGACGGGCGGTTTCTCATGACGCGGAGTATTGCCGCACCGTCGCAGTTCGAGGCGCCGCTCGTAGTAGTGGAGAATTGGTTTGAAGAGGTGAAGGCAAAGTTGGGCAACGAGTGAACTCGTTCCCCCGTCATGGTTGGAAACGGAGTCCCAAAACCAAGATGTGCAGGCCCTCGTCGAGCGTCAATAACCGCCGGCGTTTTGTGACCTAATTCTCTTTCCGTTGCACCCGGCCCACGACCACAGTCACGTTGTCGGTGCCACCCTTATCCAGGGCATCTTGGACGAGCTGATTGCAGACCTGTTCTGACGACTCCATGGCAAGGAGTCGATCGCGAATCTGCTCTTCCGATACGTGCTTGGTGAGCCCGTCGCTGCAGAGCAGAAGGACTGAGTCCCACGCTTGATCGACACGCGTTACCTGCGGGGCGGCCTCTTGGCCACCGACCGCACTGGACAGCACATGGGCCCATCGCGAGTGCTCCGCTCCCGATCGGGTCATGACCCCTCGTTCCACCAGATCCTCCGCCACGGTTTGATCGCGCGTAATCTGGACCAGCCTGTCGCCCATCAGCAGGTAACACCGGCTGTCACCCATCTGAAGCACGTAGGCATAGGGCCAGACGCCTACCGCGACTGTAAGGGTCGTGGCCATACCACGGTATTCAGGGTTCTGTTGGGCCTTGGTGAGCACCCTCGAGTGACATTCCATTGCCGCATCGGTGAGTTCGGTGAGAAAATCCTGCTCAACGACGTTGGTTCGATAATAGCAATCCATACTGTGCTGCACGTAGCTGACGACTGATTGGATTGCCAGGCGGCTGGCTTCCTCTCCCCCGGCGCCGCCACCCACACCGTCCGCCACCATCGCTAGGTAGGCGACCTGCTCGCTGCCAACCGACGGTTGATCGTCTTCCGACAGGCTCGTCTGATGTATTTGGGTGTGTTTCTGAAGCGAGCAAAGAAGAAAATGATCCTGATTAGTCTTGCGGACCTTTCCGATATCGGTAGATCCGAAAACTTCCATCTCTTCGGGCAGCGGCGGGCGATCGAGTGGTGCGGTCATTGTATCGTGTCCATGTTTTTTCTATTGCAAAGATACTGCAAGGCACACCTGGCCCGGAAGGTGGTCGGGTGCAAGAGCGATAGGCTCGACCTACGGGAACCAACCGGGGGATCCGTGTCTCAAATACACAGAAGGGCGCCCCAGCCCAAAAGGTGAGGGGTTGGGTGCCCGTGACCAGACTCTCACACGGAGCGCTACGAATGCTTATTCGACGAATCATGGTTTCGGCAACGGTCGCGATGCTGGTTGCGTTCGCTGTCCTCGGTTGTAGTGACAATGTGGTTTCCACTGATGCTGACTTGAAGATCGTGTCGCGTGGTGTGATGACGCAGGAAGCATGCATCAGTTCATGAATACGAACCAGTGGCGTCACCAAAACGGGATGTTCGGAGTGTTCTTGGAGTTCACTACTGGGTCCTAAGAAAGGCCGCTGCCGAAGCGAAGGCCCTCTTCTCGGATGTGAACGCGATCGTCTCGGGATCTAATAGACCAATGTCGCCTTGAGAAAGATCGTATTGCCCTGCGTCGATGCTTGTCCGAACTCGGCCGTACCGCGCTGGTAGGCCAACTGGAGGGTGCCGAAGGGTGGTTTGTACCGATACACGAACACCGCCTGGATGTTGTTGCGGTCTATCGACGAGTTGGTCTGGAAGAACACGCGAACGAATAGGTCGCGCGTGAAAAACTGGTTCAGGCGGACGACGTGGATCCAAGTGGTTTCCATGTCGGGATCGGGGTCGAGCACCAAGCGCTGCAGTTCGTACTCGAGCGACAGGCCCTCAGTCACGGCGTAGGCGGCGTTGGCAGTCCACAGTTGAAAGTCGGCGTCGAAGTTCCGTCCGAAGCGGTACCCTGCCCGCACGGAGTTGAACTCGCGCGTGTTGTAGCCGAGGTTGAGTTGGAGTGCTCGGTTCTGAAAGTCACTCTCGAACCGTTTGAACTCTTCTCGGAACGCTACGCCGAAGTTCATCCGATTGCGAAACTCGAAGTTTAGTGACTGATCGATCTGCCAGCTTCGCAACACATTCTGTTGGCTGTGGTAGATGTTGTAGTTCGAACCGTACCTCAGCCGTTCTAGGATCGTTCCGGTGATCCAGAACGTATGCTCTAATGCTGAGTCGAACTCGCGGCGGTCGTCGTCCCGAATGAACCCAACGGCATTCACGTTGTCGGCGAAATTGTCTCCCAGATTAGTGAATCGTACGTGGAAATGGGACGTGGGCGTATCCCACGACGGACGAATAAAGTATGCCATGGTTCCAGTATTGAACTCACCCCAACTTTGCACGAGTTGTGCGGTCACGCCGAGTGTTCGAGTGAAGAACAATGTCGCATCGGTACTGATGGAACCACGGTTGCCGTTCAGCGTTTGATTGGCCAACACCAGGCCGACGTTGGACGGTCCGAGATTGCGCTGTAAACGACCCACTGTGTACGTGGCAGTGCTCGAGTCCTCTTCGATGGGAGACCGGGTGGCCAGAGTGTGGACGTTCCAGGCTTCGCCGCGGCCCAACGCTTGCCCGCCAAAGTTGATGTCGGCGATGCGTCGGGAGTAGAAGGTACGGATACGTTGCCGGTACAGCTCCGAACTCTCCAAGAAAAACGGGCGCTTTTCCGGGAGCGCAAGTTCAAAGCGCGTCAGGTTCACGCGTTCCTGATCGGCCTCTATCGTCGCGAAGTCAGGGTTGACAGTTGCGAGCACATTGAACTGCGGCGTGATGGCGTAGCGCACATCGACGCCCGCGTCGAGATCGATGGTGGTATCCTGTTGTGCACGCGACAGACCATATGCGATGATCTGATGCCTCTGTGACGGCGGTGCAATCTGCAGCCCGTGAATGGCGCCGGCTTGTGACACCCTCCACTGGTTCTCGAGTGGTCCTGCCCAATAGCTGACCTCGAGTGTGCGGCGCCGGCTGCGTCCAAAGTTGATGCCCCACGTTCGGTCCTCACCTGACACGAAGCTCATCGATCGGAACGGGATCGCCATCTCGACCGTCCATCCCGAATCGGTACGTACGGCGGCAGTTTGCCATGTGCCGTCCCACGTATCGTCCACTGTCCGTCCGTCGTTGGCCACACGTCCGTCGGTCTGCGTACCTAGCAGGTTGGTCATGAAGTAGTAGGCTGACTGCTTGTCGTTATGCGTATCGAGCAGGAGCACTACGGCGTCGTCGTTGAGCAGCTGTGCATCGCGCCGGGTGAGTTGTGCCGCCGGCGCATCCGGATCCCAGACGACAAACGCCACATAAATGTGGCTCGAGTCGTAGAGGACCATCGCTTCTGTGCGCCAGGGCGACGGCGTTCCACGCTGCGGCTCGAATCGAATGAAGTCGGTGGCGTGCGCGGCGTTCGGCCATTCGCCGTCGCCGATGACACCATCGATCTCCGGCGGCGTCTCGGTTTGGATGGCGGGAATCGTGAAGCCGGAATCGGGTGCTTGAGTAGTTTGTACCGCCCCGGCTGTGAGCAGCAAGAGGGTCGCGGTAATCATCGCCACGGACTATACAGCCAATCGAGACGAGTGTCAGGCCTCCAGGTTCGCGACCACTCCAACGGATGGGCGTCCCACGTGCACGCGAGCCAATATGCCTGCAGCAATGCGCTCTGCATTAGCCAAGATAGTAAGACTAGTGTTGACAGCGAGCGAACTGGGTATCGCCGCTCCGTCTGTAACGTACATGCCGGGATAATCGAAAACTTCTCCGTTCGCATCGACCACTCCACGTGTCTTGCGGTCAGCCATTCGGCACGAGCCGACCTGGTGCGCCGTAGAGAAATGTAGGTCCTCGTGGGGGCGCCCATCACCGTCGACAAACTTGGCTTCGACGATCCGGCATCCGTTTCCCGTGAAGATCGAGTGCAACAGATCCTTGGTTTCGTTGTAGTAGGACCGCAAATCGTCTGATAGTGGCAATCTGGTTTCAAAGCTGCCGTTCTCTTTTCGGATGATGGCACCCAGAGGCGGCGTCATACCAAACGCCACCAGCACCATCATGCGATGTCGGTATTGCTGCATCAATTCCACGTTTGCCGTCCCCCAGTAACTGGGCTCGCGGGTATCCCCATCGAGTCGCAATCGCGCGGAGGCCACGGCTTGAAGCGGCATAGGTTTGCCGGCAGAGATCGTGATACCATGAGATCGGAGAAACTCGTAGCTGATCATTCCTGGATGTGATCGGCCCACGAACATATCACCCTGCGGAAAGTGCTTGGGAAGCATGCCCGCTGTCTTCACGCCACCGTTGAAGGCGACATTCTTTCCGACCTCACCGCTTAGCAGAGGGAGGTCCGTCTTGGAACTGAGTAGCAACTTGGCGGTTCCGACGGCCCCGCCTGCCAATATCAGCATCTTCGCTCTATACCACGACCAGTTGCCCGTTGTCGATTCGCAGCACCACACCTCGTAGCGGTAGGGTGTGTCTTGCAGCGACTCCGCTCGGGGTGTGCTGTGCACCTCATCCAGCGCACGGATGCGTGTCACTTCATGGTTGGCAGCGATCGTGACTCCTTCCTCGACAGCTTGGGGGAGATAGTTGAGCAGGAGTGACTGCTTCGCACCATAGATACATCCGGTGACGCAGAACCCGCTGCCGATGCAGCCACGAACCGCGTATCGCGCGCGTTCACAGCTGTAGCCCAAGTTCTTCATCATTTGCGCGAAAACCAATCCGCTCTTGGGTACTTCGTGCGGGGCGATCTGCTCGACTGAGAGCATTCGCTCGGCGATGTCGTAGTAGGGATCCATCGTCGCGCGATCGATTTGAGCAGGCCAGAGTGGTGCACCGTTGTGATCCACTTGCGCGAAAGCTTGGCGTGGCGCCCGCAGCGAGACCATTTCGTAGAACCCTGATCCACCTCCCAGCGCCTCGGCGTACGTCAGGTTCAGGTGGTCGCCCGACAGACCCTTCAAATACCGCAACAGGTATTTCGGATCCTGCGTCTGCCGGAAATCACGTAGTGGATCGATGTGTGGCCCCTTCTCTACCATCACGACACGAAATCCTGCCTGTGCCAGCCGGAGCGCTGGCGCCGCCGCGCCAAACCCGGAACCGATGATCAGAACGTCAGTGTCT
>JBDHLU010000088.1:0-15542 GCA_039656555.1 Gemmatimonadota bacterium
GAACGGGAGTGGCAAGACTACGCTGTTGCGACTGTTCCATGGGTTGCTAGTACCGCAGTCGGGATCGATGCGGTCGGTGGGGCGTCAGGCATCGGACTGGTCTCGCCGAGAATTTGCCCGACACGTTGGTGTCGTCACGCAACGGGAAGAGCCCGCATTCCCACTCCGGGTACGTCAAGCGGTGATGCTTGGTCGCTTTGCCCATGTCGGACCCATCGGGCGCTTTTCGCGATCCGACCGCGAAGCGGTCCAACGAGCGATGACGCAATGCGATGTCGTTACGCTCCGGGACCGATGGGTCTCTACGTTGTCCGGGGGTGAGTGGCAGCGGGTCCGCATCGCGCGCGCACTTGCCCAAGAACCGCGCGCACTGGTTCTCGACGAGCCTACGGCGAGTCTCGACGTGCGTCACGAGATGGAAGTGTTCGAACTCACCGCGCAACTCGTCCGAGATCGTGGACTCTGTGGCGTTGTGGTTACCCATCACATCAATCTCGCCGCACGCTTTGCCGATCGCCTGGTACTCATGAACCGCGGTGCGATACGGGCCGACGGTCCGCCGGCTGGCGTGCTGACCCCAGGGTTGCTCGAAGAAGTGTTTGAATGGCCGGTTGCCGTACAAGAATGGCGTGGATCACCGCAGTTCATTCCGCGACGAAAATCCGAAACCCATGATGACAGCTAAGAAGGAGGCAATGTGAATCCCGCTCGAGGGTTGGTGCTGGTACTTGCGGTTGGGGTTGCCGGCCCCGCCACCGCACAGAACACGCAAGACACGGTCATGCTACCCGAGGTCGTCGTGACAGCTACGGGAGTGCCGATGGACCCCGAACACGTCACTGCGCGCATTACGGTTATCTCGGGTGATGAGTTACGAAAGGACGGCGTTACCTATGTTGCGGATGCTCTCCGGGTGGTCGCGGGACTGTCCATCACCAGGAACGGATCGTTCGGCGCGGTCACATCGGGGTTCATGCGGGGTGGCCAGAGTGACTACGTGCAGGTGCTGATCGATGGGGTACCGGTCAACCAACCTGGGGGGGCGTATAACTACGCGGACCTTCTCGTTGCCAACATCGAGAGAGTCGAGATCCTGCGCGGCCCAGCCGGCGTGCTGTACGGTAGTGACGCCGTATCGGGCGTCGTGCACATTATTACAAGAGACGGGTCAGGGCCTACGCGGGCAGAGGCAGAAGTGCGGGCCGGTTCGTACGGGACCCTCGACGTGATCGCGAGTGCTCGTGGCGGCAGTGACCAGGCATCGTTTGCCGCGGAGCTGCGGCGCACCGACACGGATGGAACGCTCCCATACAACAATCAGTATGACAATACGACGCTTAGTGGGCGCATGACTCTTGTGCCCGACGATCGGACCAAAGCCGCCCTCAGTGTACGATATGTCGATAGCGAATACCACTTCCCAACCGACGGCTCGGGGGCGCTCGCAGACACCAACCAGTTCGCGCTCAACGACGCAACGACAGTAGGGCTCGAGGTGAGTCGATTCTTTTCGCCAACTGTGCAAGGTGAACTGTCGGCCAAACTCAACCTCGGCAACGGCGGTGGAGACGACGCTCCGGATTCACCGGGCGATACGTTGGGTGTGTATGCGTCGCGCAGTCAGCGCAAGATCGATCGTAAATCGCTGGAAGGCCGAGTGCACGTCTACCTTCCGCTCGATGGCGTCTTGAGCTTTGGCGCCGCTGTAGAGCAACAGGTCGAGCGATCGGTATCGGATTTTCAGAGCTCCTTTGGCCCGTTTGGGAGTGCGGTAGATGTTGATCGCATGAATGTGGCGGGGTACGGACAGCTGCTTGGCAGGCTGGCGGACCGCGTGTCGGTGCAGATCGGTGCCCGTGTCGACCGCAACGAGGCGTTCGGGACGTTCGTGACCGGTCGAGGTGGGGCGATGTTCGACGTTACGCCGACCACCAGGGTGTCGGGTTCGGCCGGCAACGCATTCAAGGAACCCACCTTCATCGAGAACCACGGGGGCGGGTTTGCCGTTGGAAATCCGAATCTCGTTCCTGAGCGTGCCTTGAGTTGGGAGGTGTCAGGGGAGCAACGCCTCTTCACCGGCCATCTGACCGTGGCTGTGACGTACTTCAACCAGCAGTTCAAGGATATGATTCAGTACACGGGAACCGCGGACCCCGGCCAGCCGAACTTCCACAACGTGGCGGCAGCTGATGCGAACGGTATCGAAATCGAAGGCAGCGTCGGAGTGTGGCGAGGTTTCCGGGTGTGGGGGATGTACACCTATCTGGACGCCAACGTAACCGATCCGGGGTTCCAGGGTGGTCCCGGCACGGAGTTCGAGGCAGGGCAGTCGTTGCTTCGCCGACCGGCCTACACCATCGCCGGGGGGGCTCGCTACGATGCCGAAGGCGTTGGGTTGAGCCTTCGGTATCGGTATGTCGGCAGCCGCGCCGATCTGGATTTCTCGGACTTTCCCTCTGCGCGGGTGACCCTACCGGCATACCACGTGGTGGATATATCCGGTGCAGTCACACTGATTGGTCACCAGGGTGGTCGGTCGATTGGCATCACCGCCCGCGTCGAGAACCTCTTGGATGAGCGCTATCAAGAGATCTACGGATTCGCCGCGCCGGGAAGGACCTTAATGGTGGGGGTCAGGGTCGGTGGGTAGGGCTGTCTGTTGACTGTCGACTGTAGACTGTCGACTGTTCCCCATGCCCCTCGTCACCACCGACGCCATCGTTCTGCACACCTTTCGCTACGGTGAGACGTCGAAGATTGCGCGGCTGCTAACGCGAGACCACGGCCCCCAGAGCGTCATTGCTAAGGGCGCGATGAACTCAAAGAGCAAGTTCGGAGCTCGCCTCCAGAGTCTCAGCGAAGGGGTTGCATCGTTCTACCTCAAGCCGACGCGTGATCTGCACACATTGCGAGAGTTCGACGTGGCAATCCAGCGTCCGGAGCTGGCGCGTGATCCGCGCCGGTTCGGTGCGAGCACGGCCTTGGCGGAAGTCGTCATGCGGTTTGCGCCGGCCGAAGCTCACCCTGAGATCTACGAAATAATGGTTGAGGTGTTGGGAAGACTGGGTGCGGCGGCGGCGGACGAACTGGACTCACAAACGCTCGCTGGACTGTGGACGATGGTCGCGGCGCTGGGGTTCGAGCCGAGTATGGGCCAATGTGCCCGCTGTGGGGAGCCGATAGCGCCGGGACCGGTGCGGTTTTCGGTCGCAGATGGTGGGTTCTTGTGTCCGGGGTGTGCGCGTGGCACGCAGGGGCGCACGCTGGATTCTGACGATCGTACGGTGCTCGAATTGCTCGTTGCCGGTCATCCCGAGCAGGTTGGCCGGCTCGAACCCCGGCACGTGAAGGCGCATCGCCGTCTCTTGGTGCAGTTCGTGGAACGACACGTGGCTGAAGGTAGAGAGCTTCCGGCGCTCACCATCTGGCAGGGCCTTTCTTGATGCGGCACGTCGTTATTGGCACGGCAGGTCACGTCGACCATGGCAAGACCGCGCTGGTCCGTGCCTTGACTGGTGTGGACACCGATCGTTGGGAAGAAGAAAAACGACGCGGTATCACGATCGACCTCGGGTTTGCCTCGTTGGCGTTGGAGAACGATGTCGCCGCGAGCATCGTCGATGTTCCCGGGCACGAGGACTTCGTGCGCAACATGGTGGCGGGGGCCACCGGAATCGACATTGCTCTCCTCGTCATTGCGGCTGACGAAGGCATCATGCCGCAGACGGAGGAGCATCTCTCGATTCTGGAGTTTCTCGGCATCAAGTCGGGCATCGTGGCCGTGTCGAAATGCGATATCGCGGAACCTGATTGGCTCGAACTGGTCCTAGCTGAGGTGAGCGAGCGGGTGGAGCAATCGCCCATACACTGGGAAGAGCCGATTCCAGTTTCATCTGTCACCGGCGAGGGTATGGATAACCTGAGAGCGGCACTTGCCGTGGTGGGTAGGGGATCGGTTACCCGTTCCGCCGATGATTTGTTTAGGATGCCCGTGGACCGGAGTTTCAGTGTTGCCGGTGCGGGCACGGTCGTCACTGGAACCACATGGAGCGGATCGGTATCGACGGGTGACACCGTTCGAATTCTTCCCGGGGATGCCAAGGCCCGTGTGCGAAGCGTCGAGGTCCACGGGGAAGCGCGGAAATCGGCGGAACCCGGCCGCCGGACCGCGCTGGCACTGCCCAATGTGGCACGCGATGAGGTGCGCCGCGGTTCCGTCTTGGTGTCAAGTGAAGATTGGCAGGCAACGACGACGCTCGACGTGATTGCCACCCTTCTTCCCACGGCACGACCGCTCACCCAACGCTCTCGCATTCGCGTGCATTTGGGTACCGCGGAGGTATTCGCTCGCCTCACACCACAGGCTGAAGACATCGCGCCGGGGAGCGCTGGCGCGGTTCGGCTCCGGCTCGAGGCGCCCGTCATAGCGCGTTGGGGTGATCGTGGGGTGCTACGATCGTACTCACCGGTGGCGACGATCGGCGGATGTGTGGTAGTCGATCCCATGCCTCCCCGTCGGCCGCGTCGACCGCAAGCGCTCGAAAAACGCGTCGTCATCGATCCCGCCACCCGCGTGGCCGAATTCGTGACGCTATCCGGTGATCGCGGCATCTCGGTTTCAGAGTTGTCCGTCCGGTGTGGTGTGCACCAGGCCGAACTACCTCGGGTGGTCGATGATATCGTGAGCAATGGAGTCGTGAAGATCCAATCGCAACTGTACGCGGGTGCTGTGGTGAATGCGGCCAAGGAACGGGCCCGCAGTGAAGTTGACGCCTTTCACCGATCGCATCCCCTCAAGCCCGGAATGCCGCGCGGGTTGCTGCGTGCCGCTATCCGTCCGCCCGCGATAGCCGATGCCGTTCAAGGCATGCTACGAGATGAGGCAACGTTCGTTATCGAGGGCGAAACCGTTCGGTTGGCAAGCTTCGAATCCAAACTTTCGGATGAGCAGGGGGCTGAGGCAGATGCGTTGAGATCGGCACTACGCGAAGCTGGCAACCAGGGTCGGACTGTGACTGAATTGGAGAGTGTCGGCCAAGGCGCCCGGGAAATCGCCGAGTTTCTCGTGCGCGTCGGCGAAGCCAAACGGATTGGTGCAGACCGATACTACGATACGAGTGAGTTCGAGAGATTGAAGAACGACATCGTCAGTGAGATTGCCCGCGTGGGAGGAGTCGCAACGCCGGCGCAGCTCAGAGAGAAGACCGGGCTTTCCCGGAAGTTCCTGATTCCGGCGCTCGAATGGCTCGACGGGGAGGGCGTGACAGCTAGGGAGGGGGACGGCCGAAGGCTGGGGCCGAATCAGGGATGAGCTATTGAGCGACCAGCGTGTCTGGCCCCGAGAGCTTCTCGACGTGGCACAAGCCGGCAACGAACAGGTAGTCTCCTGTGGTCGTCAGCGTACCGTCGGTCCCATCGAACCTGACCAGGGAGCCAGTCTGCCCGAGCAGGGCGCCCTGAGCGTCGGTTACCAGCGGGTACCAACCATTGGCCGGCGGTGCAACGGTCGAATCGACCTCGACTTCATGCCCTAGGTTGCTGATGGTCACGGTGTAGTCCAAACCGGGGAGCACGAACCCGGCTCCATCTACCACGTACACGCCATAGATCCGGAACTCCTCGGTGCAATTGAGCGCGTTCTCTGAACTGCAGGCTACGGCGGTGATGCTCAGAGCGATGCTTCCGACAGCCCGGCACAACGATATTGGTATTCTCATTCCTAGTAAGATAAACTGGGTACCCCATACAGAGTCAAACCGCAATCGCTCCTCTAAGCTGTTGCGGTGCAGCGTGTTATGGGGGTGGATGTACCACCTGCCTATGGCCGCGGACAAGAAGATGGATTCCTGACACCAGGTCAGCTTGACTGTCGCAAATGCCTGTCCTAACTTGAGGGTGCGAAAGTACATCCAACACCACCAAGGGGAAAACCTTAGAAACCTTTTTGTCGGAATAGGAGCTAGCATGAGGCGGATTGCCTGGGCGGTTTCATTGCTCGGGCTCCTGATCGTTGCGCCCGCGGTCGCCCATGCTCAACAAGATGCCGCGGTGCAGCTCCGCAGGAACTACCCGAATCCGTTTAACCCGGAGACGACGATTCCGTTTGCTCTCAGCCCTGGGCTGTGGGATGATGGGGTTGCACCAGTCGTCACCATGCGGATCTACAACATCCTCGCGCAGCTCGTTGCTGTTCCCATTCTCCAGCAATCCGGTGAAGACCTGGAGAATGTATCTATCACTTGGAATGGAACGGGCGAGTACTCGGCGTATTGGGATGGGAAGATTCGCAACACGAATCGGGAAGCAGCGTCAGGGGTCTATATCTATCAGTTGATCGTAGACGGTAAGGTCTACCAAAAGAAGATGACGATCGTCAAATAAGGCGGTCGTGCATCCGCGGGCCCTAGAGGGTCCGCACTGCCGGGCGGCAGTAATGGCAGGCGCGTCGAGGTTTTCCTCGGCGCGTTCTGTCGTTTTGGCTGAGAATATGGGGATCCTGGCAGGGTTTCTGGGAATGGCGATTGCCAAGTAGCTGTTTGGACGAGGGGCAGGGAGGCAGGAGGTGGGATGCAGGCGATCATTCCCGTACCCTGTACTCTGCAACAGACAAGATAAAGAATCCCGGAGGCTCCCATTGATCCGACCAGACCGATTGACCGTCAAAGCCGGTGAAACCCTGCAGCAGGCCATGGCATCCGCCACCGCCAACGGAAATCCCGTTGTCAACGACGCGCACCTTTTCTTGGCATTGCTAGAGCAGGAAGAGGGGATCGTCGTTCCCCTGCTGCAAAAGGGTGGTCTCAACGTGGCTGAGCTGCGTGCCGAGATCGAACGTGAGATCGAGCGGCTACCGCGGCAGACAGGTGGCGGGCAACCGACGACGGCCCGTGAACTGGGGGCCGCGCTGGACCGCGCCGATAAGTTTGCTAAAGACCTGGGTGACGCCTACGTCTCGACGGAGCATATGCTGCTTGGTCTTAGCGACACTAAGGGCACCTCGGCACGCGAACTTCTGAAGGCACGAGGCATCGAGAAGAAGCACCTTCTGGAGGCACTGGAGGCCGTGCGGGGGAGTCACCGCGTCACCGATGTCGATCCCGAACAGAAATACCAGGCGTTGGAGCGTTTCACGCGCGACCTCACCGAAATGGCTCGGGACGGGAAACTCGATCCGGTCATCGGTCGGGATGAAGAGATCAGGCGCGTCATTCAGGTGCTCTCACGGCGAACGAAGAACAATCCGGTCCTCATTGGTGAGCCTGGTGTAGGGAAGACTGCCATCGTGGAAGGTCTCGCGCAACGAATCATCGACGGAGACGTTCCCGAATCGTTACGTGGGAAACGCATCCTCGTGCTTGACATTGCACAGATGGTGGCGGGTGCGAAGTACCGCGGTGAGTTCGAGGAACGATTGAAGGCCGTCCTCAAGGAGATTACCAGCCAAGAGGGTCAGCTCATCATTTTCATCGATGAATTACACACGATCGTTGGCGCCGGAGCGGCGGAAGGAGCGGTGGACGCGTCGAATATGCTGAAGCCGGCTTTGTCGCGCGGTGAGTTGCACGTAGTCGGCGCAACAACGCTCGACGAGTATCGCAAGCACATCGAGAAGGACAAGGCCCTGGAGCGCCGCTTCCAGCCCGTGTTAGTGAGTGAGCCGAGTGTCGAGGATACGATCGCGATTTTGCGCGGGCTGAAGGAACGCTATGAGGTACATCATGGCGTCCGGATTCAGGACAACGCGATCATTGCTGCGGCGACGCTCTCCGATCGGTATCTAGGTGACCGGTTCTTGCCGGACAAGGCGATCGATTTGATCGACGAGGCCGCGAGTCGCCTACGCATCGAGATCGATTCCTTGCCACAGGAGATCGACGCGGTCGAACGCCGCAAGACGCAGTTGCAGATCGAAGAACAGGCGCTCCAGCGCGAAAAAGACAAGGCGAGCAAAGAGCGGTTGGCTGCACTCAGGAAGGAACTTTCTGAGCTGGAGGAACAGGCGCAGGCGATGAAGGCGCAGTGGCAAGCGGAGAAGAATGCGATTACGCAGTTGCAGGACAACAAGGCCGCGCTGGAGGAGGCCAAGATCGATGCCGACAAGGCGACGCGGGAGGGGGACCTTCAATTGGCTGCCGAGATCCAGTACGGTCGCGTGCCGCAGCTCGAGCAAGAGATCAGTGAGCGGCAGGCACACCTCGCGGAAATTCAGGCAACTGCAAAGTGGTTGAAAGAGGAGGTCGGATCCGAAGACGTCGCCGAGATCGTTGCACGGTGGACCGGAATTCCTGTGAGCCGAATGCTGGAGTCCGAGCGCGCACGACTCACACATCTCGAGGATGAGCTTCACCAACGGGTCATTGGGCAGGACGAGGCCGTAGCTGCGGTGTCGAATGCGGTACGTCGCTCCCGCGCGGGGCTCCAGGACCCAAACCGTCCAATCGGTAGCTTCGTCTTCCTCGGGCCTACGGGTGTGGGAAAGACGGAAACGGCGCGCGCCCTAGCCGAGTTCTTGTTCGACGATGAACGCGCGATGGTGCGACTCGACATGTCGGAATACATGGAGAAGCACGCGGTTGCGCGAATGATCGGTGCTCCGCCGGGGTACGTTGGGTTCGATGAAGGCGGCCAACTCACCGAGGCGGTTCGGCGCCGGCCGTATTCGGTGGTCCTATTCGACGAAATCGAGAAGGCGCACCCCGACGTGTTCAACGTGCTACTCCAGATTTTGGACGATGGTCGCTTGACCGATGGTCACGGGCGTACCGTGGATTTTCGGAATGCGGTCGTCATCATGACATCGAACATAGGGGGGCAGTGGATTCTCGAGTTCGGTGAGACAAGTTGGGACGAAGCCGAACGGCGAGTCCTTGAAGCCCTACGCGACACGTTCAAACCGGAGCTGTTGAATCGGATCGACGACATCGTGGTCTTCCGACCGCTGACGCGTGAAGATCTCCTGCGCATCGTAGACCTGCAGCTTGCCGAGGTGGGGCGACTGCTCGAGGGCCGCGGTCTCTATCTCGAGGTGACGCCGGAGGCAAAAACGCTGCTCATCAGCGAGGCGTATGATCCGGGCTACGGAGCCCGTCCGCTCAAGCGCGCGATTCAGCGCCGGATTCAAAATCAGGTCGCGCTCTCGGTACTCGAGGGGGAGTACACTGAGGGCGATACGATCAGGGTCGTGCAAACAAACGACGGGAAGGATTTGGATTTTGTGAGGATTCCGGGAGATCGAGTAGCGGAGGGTAGTGGGGTGGAGCTGGAGGGGTAAGAATACGTCCCTTCATCTGTAGCAACTCGGCATTCAGATGCCACGACTCGGCGCCGAGTCAGGGCAACTCGGCGTTCAGTTGCCGCATATCGGGCCCGAGTTGCCGCAACTCGGGCTTCATTCGTCGTATATCGGGCCTTAGTTGCCGTAACTCGGGCTTCATTTGCGGCAACTCGGGCTTCATTTGCGGCAACTCGGGCTTCATTCGTGGCGAATCGGGCTTCATTTGCGGCAAATCGGGGCCAAGTCGCGGCAAATCGGGGCCAAGATGCCGCATCTCGGCGCCGAGTCGCCTCGTCTCGGGCCAGAGACGTCACGAGTGCGGCCGCCGGCGAGACGTCGGCCCGATGGGGAAGGGTGAGGAGAGGAGGGACGTCCATCCCTTGGGCCGGTGCGATTCACCGTCCGCCATCCCGCCATCCCGCCATCCTGCCACTCCCATTATTCCCACTATACTTCCTCCCATGGAACAGCCCAGGGTCCCACTCACTCCGACCGACCAGCACGGCATAATCGCGGCTCTCGCTGAGGGGGAACGAGGGGGCACTGTTGGGGAGGTCCCGGTCGGCGCAGGGATCATGGTTGGGGACCAGCTCGTCTCGCGGGCCCACAACGAGACGGTCTTGCGGAAAGATCTGACGCAACACGCTGAAATTCTGGTGATCCGTCGTGCGATGAATGTGCTCGAGACGGACCGACTTGACGAAGCGACCCTCTACGTGACACTCGAACCGTGCGCGCAATGTGCCGGCGCTATCATTCTTGCCCGTGTGAAGCGCGTGGTGTTCGGTGCCTACGACCCTAAGGCCGGGATGGTCGGGAGCGTGGAGGACTTGCTGCGCCATCCTCGGTTGAACCACAAGCCTGAGATCCTGGGTGGCGCTATGGAAGATAAATGCGGTGCTCTACTCACGACATTCTTTGAGGAGTTGCGGTGAGTCCCTTGACTCTAGCTTCCCACAATTGACGATTGACGGCCTCTAACACACTCATCGCGATCACACGCCCTGTCAGTCCGTCCATCACCGAATGCGAACTGACGCACCTCCAACGCGACCCGATCGACGTAGCGCTTGCCGAGCAACAGCACGCGGCGTACGAGACCTTGATGGGACTCCTTGGGGCGAAGGTCGTCCGCGTAGAAGCCGCACCGGATTTTCCTGATGCGGTGTTCGTGGAAGACTGTGCGGTGGTGGTGAACGAAGTGGCGGTCATCACCCGCCCCGGGACGCGGTCGAGGCTAGGAGAGGTCGGTGGGGTGGCACAGTGTCTCGCCCACTACCGCGACTGCGTCATGATGGAGGAGCCGGCGACGCTCGATGGTGGCGACGTGGTCATCGCCGGTGAGGCTGTCTATGTTGGACGATCAGGCCGAACGAACGACGCGGGGATCGAGCAGCTGCGGGAGGCCGTGAGTCGATTCGGCTACACCGTGACGCCGGTGGAGTTTGGTGGTGCGCTCCACCTCAAGAGTGTCTGCACGGCCATCGACGGTGGGACACTGCTGCTGGACCCACGTCGCGTAGACGTGACACAGTTTCGGGAGCTAGAATATCTTGCGGTCCCGCCGGACGAATGGCCGGCAACCAACGTGATCTCGGTAAATGGCACGGTCGTGATGGCGAGCGGCAACCCACGGACGAAGGAGCTGCTGACCTCTACGGGGCGTCAGGTGCGAACGGTGGACATCTCGGAGTTCTCGAAAGCGGAGGGGGCTGTGAGCTGTAAGAGCATACTGCTGAGGGTGCAGGATGTAGGGGCGCAGGGAGTTGGGCGAGGTGGACATTAATATGCGAACGCCTGCATCCTGCATTCTGCATCATGCGCTCTTCTCGTTCCTCTGCACCACCACCCTCCTAGCTCAAGACGCCCGCCAGACCGGGCTCGGCTGGTCCGCTCTCCCGGCCTTCAACTACGATTCCGACGAAGGGTACGGATACGGTGTCGCCGGCGGACTGTATCAGTACGGTGATGGATCGAGAGATCCGTATATTTGGTCGCTCGAGCCCGTGGTGTTCTTCACATCCAATGGTCGCCGCAGCGTCGGCGCCTTCTTCGATGCGCCATACTTGATCAACCCGGCTGTGCGCCTCACCGTGTGGGCGGGATACGATGGTGATTGCTGTCAGCCGTACTACGGATTTGGCAACGCTACACAATACGATACGGGTATTCTCGCCGGGCAACCGATCTATTACACGTACAATCGCAAGCGCGTCTTCGGCATCGCAGATCTACAGTGGCGGGTCCTACCGAAGTTCCGTGTGCTCACTGGCGTGGCATACGTGCATAACATCACGGGAGCCCGTGACCCACAAACGCTCTACGCGGAAGACGCGGCGAACGGGATCATTCCAGCGACCGATTCGTCGTACAACTCATGGGGGCCCAAGGTTGGAGTCATTTTCGACACGCGAGATGTCGAACGTGATCCGAGGACCGGGGTGTGGCTCGACGCGCTCGGTTGGTTTGGGGTTGGGGTGTTGGGAGGCTCTAGTAGTTTCAACCGGCTGAGTACGACGCTGCGAGGCTACTTCAGTCCCGTCGAATGGGCGACGTTTGCCGGGCGCGTTATCGCCGAGAATATTACCGGTGACATGCCGCAGCCCATGCTGAACGACCTTGGGTCATCGTTTCAAGATTTTTCTGGTCTAGGGGGTGCCGAGACGATTCGCGGCGTCTTTCGACAGCGGTTTCTCGGAGGAACGCGCGCCATGGGCAACTTCGAGGTCCGTGTGCGTGGCCCGCGGTTCGATTTCCTGGGCGCACCTTGGCGACTTGCGGCCGTAGGATTCGTGGATGCCGGACGAGTGTGGGACGATCGAGGGTTCGGAAATGGCGACGTCGGGTTGCATGTAGGGAAGGGGGCAGGGTTCAGAGTCCACTGGGGCAACTCGTTCATCATTGCCGGTGATTTCGGCCATGAACGAGACGCTGGGTGGCAGACGTATCTGCGGTTGGGGCATCTTTTTTAGGGAGGGACAAGGCGGGACACCCACCGCCTCGCCTGTCTTCCTACATCACCACGAGTTCCGGTTTCACCACCAAGATCAACGTCCCGCCGCCACGCCGGAGTTGGGCGTTTCCTAGAACGACAGTCTGACCGGCGCGTGCGTTCACCGTCGTAGCTAGTGATCCACCGCCCATGGTGGAGAACTCGACCTCGAGTCGGACGGACCCCGAATCGGCATTGCCCCTGACATTCAGGATCTCCACGCGGATAAAGTAGGGCTCGTCCGCCGAACCGAACTCCTGCGAAACACTGCTGTTCTCTGTGCCGCCGATGACGGCCTCACCTACCAGGCTATACCCATCGAAACGGAAGAGCTGGCGCAGTTGGCGCTCGACATCGGCAATGGCTGGATCTGTCTGCGCGGCCCCGTCGGCTTCGATCACCTGGAACTGGAGCCGCACGCTGGGGCGAGGGATATCGTACTGTGCGAGCACCCGGCCAATCTTGTCGAGGTTGTCCGATGTCTCACGTACGGTGACGAGGTCACCGGCAAACGAGATCTTGCCTTGAGCCTCCGGTCGATCGGTGTAGATGTACGGCTCGATGAGTCCATAGACTGCGTCGGTGTCGAGGTGCTTGATTTCGAACGTCCGCGTGTCGAGCTTCGGGCCGCCAAAGCAGCCGTACGTAACCACGGCAAGCAAGGCAAAAGCGACATACTTCTTCATCAGTCTGTTTCTCCCAGGAACCAGACGACCACGATATCCGGGTCGTCAGTAGTGAAAATTGCAACGGTTTGATCGTCGGCAGGTTCAACGACGGGAAGTGCACCGGCCTGCAAGGCGGTAAGTGCCGGCTCGGTTGGTACATCTGCTCCGCGCCCAAGCATGATGGCTGCGAGTCCTGCGGCGGCGGCCAGTGGAACCAATACAGCCCAGTGACCGAGCCGCCGCCTCGGCGCCGTCGTGCGACGGGTCCGAACTCCCGTCGACATCGTGTCGAGAGCCAGGCCTAGCTCGGCTTCGGCCTGCACGATCTTCTTTGCCAGCGCTTGACAGCTCACGCACGTAGCAAGGTGCCGGGAGAGCGGTGTGTCCGTTTCGCCTCGCAATTCCGCGAGGTCAGCCTCGAGAATCCGCTCTCGCATGGTGTTGCAGGTCATTCTGAAAACTCCTCACCCAATGTCGGCACTTCCATGATGATCCGGCGCCGGATGGTACGGCGCGCCTTGAACAGATGTGCGCGCACGGTCGTGCCTTTCATGTCGATCATCTGGCCTACTTCGGCCGGTGTGAATCCCTGAAGGTCCACCAAGTCGAACACCTCCCGCTGCTGCTCCGGGAGCTTCAGAAAGAAGACTCTGACCAATCGCACCACGTCGGAGGTATGGATGTCGGATAGACGGTCACCCCAGACGGTGTCGGGCGACATCGCAGCTTCACGCTCGGCAAGTTTGGCTCGCCGCGTCTGTCCCCGGTGGAAATCGATTGCCACGTTCCCAGTGAGCCGGTACAGCCACGTCGTGAAACGGGAATCGCCCCGATATGTCCCAACGGTTTGCTCCAAACGCATCAATACCTCTTGCGTGACGTCGTCGGCATCGTCAGGATCCGCTGTCCTGGACAATGCCCAGCGGTACACCTGCTGCCGACAGGTTCGGACCAACCGGTCGAGCGCTCCACGGTCCCCGGACTGGACAAGGGGGATCAATGGTTGGACTTGGTCGTTCAAGTGCTCGATCTCGCTCAAGTGGGCTCCGAAGCTTCCTGAACTGTGACGACCGCGGGCGGGTGGGCGTTTACTGCCCTTTTCACCCAATCTTCACCCGCTCCGTGATATGGATAGCACATGCTGAAATGTCCGTATCATCCCGAGGGAGGCCCGCTGTCGTCCGGTGGGAAGGGGCAATGCGCCCCCGAGCACGATCCCATCGAAGAGCGGCTCGGTGAGGCGGAATACCACCGGGTGTGGTGCTCGGCGGCATCGTTCCCGCTCAACGACTTTCGGAAAGTCGAGTTTTGCGGATGGGTGATCGGTTGGGGTGAGACCGTCCTCGAGCCGCGAACCGAAACGTTTCCGGTGGAAGCAAGGCCCGTTGAGGTTGCACGGACGGAGGCCACCGTCTATCTCACCACCGATCGGATGATTGTCACGGCGATCGACTTGGTACCGGAGGGGGCGCTGGAGCACACCGGGTCGCCACCCGACCAATGGGCCACGTTCGTGGGTCAACACTCAGGTATGGATGCGGCTACACGCTGGGCTCACGCGGTAGGTGCCATTTTCTCGCCGACCCTCGGTTGGCGCGGGGTCAACGAAGCATTGGATCAGGCGGAGACCGCGATTGCCAACCTACCCAGTGAGGTAGCCGCACTGGACGTCTAGGCCGGGTATTCAGTCCTTGTCAGACTCCAATTGGGTCGGGCATGTCGCGCAGTTACCCGTACCGCCAAAACACGCGCAGCTCGGTACATCTTGCCGGCGATGGGAACGCTGCAGGATTCCAAACAGTGCGAAGAGCAGTGCCGCACCAATCACGCCCGCTACAGTGGCCATTATGTCGCGCTCAGCAATCCGGCGAAGCCCATGAAGGCCAACGATAGACTCCCAGCGATGATCAACACGAGTGCCATCCCTTTGGCCAATTCGGGAACGTCGGCCAGTTCCGTGTTCTCACGGATCGACGCCATGAGCACAAGTGCGAGCGTGAGGCCCAACCCGGCGCCGATGGCGAACGACAGGCCTTCGAGTAGACCATAGCCCCTGTTGGTTTGGAAGATCGCCAGGCCGAGGATAGCGCAATTCGTGGTGATCAACGGAAGGTAAATCCCAAGCTGCCGGAATAGCATCGGGCTCACCTTCTTGATGACCATTTCGACGATCTGGACCAGCGAGGCGATCACGACGATGAACGAAATGAGGCGCAGGTAAGGTGCGTATGGCAAGATGAACGCGTTGAGAAACCAAGCGCAAAGCGATGTGATGATGAGAACGAATATGTTTGCCCCGCCCATGCGCAACGCGGTTTCGACGCGGGCCGACACGCCCATGAACGGACACAGTCCGAGGAACAGTGCAAGGGTGAAGTTGTTCACCACCATCGCCGACATGAGGATCCAAACGAGATCGGCCATTACGCGACCTTTCGTTCTTGGCCCACTCCGTCAGGCCATTCCCGCACAGCAGCCCGTGCAGCCTTCTTCTTCTCGATCCAACTCAAACCGAGGAGCAGGAACCCCAGCGTGAGGAACCCTCCGGGAGGAAGCACCATGACTACCCATGGTTCATAGTTGGCACCGAGCACGTTGACTCCCAGCA
>JBDHLU010000089.1:0-15524 GCA_039656555.1 Gemmatimonadota bacterium
CGGCACGAGCGGATTGATCTGTGAGGCCTTGCCTCCCAGTGCCACGATTGCCTCTCGCATTGCCGCCAGATCCACCACGGCCGGCACCCCCGTAAAATCCTGTAGCACCACCCGGCCGGGCATGAACGGCACCTCCAGGCTGCGATCGGGCTCAGGGCGCCAATTGGCCACGGCCCGCACGTGGTTCTCGTCCACTACCCCGTTGCCGGCGTGCCGCAGCACGTTCTCGAGGAGAATCCTGATGGAGAAGGGAAGACGATCCAGCTCCGCAACACCTTCCGCCTCGAGCGCGTCGAGGCGGAAGATGGTGGCGGAGCCGTCAGCGAGATCGAGGCGGGAGCGGGAGTTGAATGGGTTGTTTGGCATGGGGAAAGATAAGAAGGGGAAAGGGGAAAGGGGGAAGGGGAAACCCGTCACAAAGTCAGTCAACTCCGAGGCAAAGACGATCGATTGCGTGGCGAAGTCGGCCGACTTTGAGGCACAGACGGCTTACTCAGGGCCGACTGCGGCTTACTCTGTGCCGGAGACGATCGACTCCGGCTCGGAAGCGAGTGGCTCCGAGGTGGAGGCGGCTCGATATGGTTCGATTCCGGTCAACTTCGTGCCGGAGACGGTCGACTTTGTGTTGGGGAAAGTCGACTTTGTCGCGGAGCAGGCGACCTGGGCGTCAGAGGAAACTTCCTTTGTCGCAAAGCTGGCTGACTTCGTGGCGGAGACGGCTTGATCCGTGGCAGGACAAGCTCACTCCGTTGCAGGGTTAACAACGTAAACTCGGTTAAGTCAATGTAATGCAATGTGTTATGCGTTTCGGGGACCGGCGGCATCCCACGCGTGGAGTCCTCGACCAGACAAACGTCGGCCCCATCCCCGGAGCCTGCATCCGAAGGTAGGGGCCGAACTTGCGGACGTTTGCGCCCGCGTTTAAACCCGATCCGTCTCCGTGCTACCCAACCCGTGCCCTGACACGCACAGAGGCGCCGGGATGATGACTCACGTCCTTGACAGGTGCTCGAAGTATTGGGCGAGCAACGCTGCGGATGCGAGTCCAAGGAGGATGACCACCACACCAAACAACTCGGACACGGGCCCTCCTTATTGACTGCACCAACAAATTATGCCTGGGGGGATGAAGCGACGGTGAAGAGGCCGTGAATCCCTGTCCCCCCTGTCCCCCCTGTCCTCCCTGTCCCCCCTGTCCCACCTGTCCCTTCTGCTTATTTTCCATCTCCCATCCCCCTCACACGGAGATCGTCTCACCATGGCAGTGGTGGCTGATCGGGCGGCGCTGGACCAACTCTGTATCAATACGATTCGAACTCTGGCGATGGACGCTGTGCAGCAGGCAAACAGCGGCCATCCGGGCGCCCCGATGGGGTTGGCGCCGCTCTGCTACGTCCTGTGGACGCGGCACCTGCGCCACAATCCCCGGAACCCCGGCTGGGCGGGGCGAGACAGATTCGTCCTCTCGTGTGGCCACGCTTCCATGTTGCAGTACGGTCTCCTGCACCTATCCGGGTACGACCTCCCGCTGGAGGAGATCATCAACTTCCGCCAATGGGGGAGCCGGACTCCCGGTCACCCGGAATACGGAGATACACCCGGGGTCGAAACTACGACCGGTCCGCTGGGGCAGGGACTCGGCAATGCCGTCGGCATGGCAATCGCCCAAGCCCACATGGCCGTAACGTTCAACCGTCCAGGGCATGAAGTCCTGGCGCACCGGACGTACTTCGTGGTGAGTGATGGGGACCTCATGGAGGGCATCTCACACGAAGTGGCATCGATCGCTGGCCACCTGGGGCTGGGGTCACTCATCGGGTACTACGATGACAACCGGATTACGATCGACGGCGATACGGCCTTGGCGTTCAGCGACGATACGGCCAAACGGTTCGAAGCCTACGGCTGGCATGTCCAACGAGTAAGCGACGGCAACGATCTGGAGGCGATCGACGCGGCCACCAACGAGGCCAAGTCGGTTGCCGACAAGCCGTCACTGATCATCGTTCGGACTCACATCGGCTACGGAAGTCCCAACAAGCAGGACTCGGCGGCGGCGCACGGTGCCCCTCTGGGCGAAGAGGAAGTCGCGCTCACCAAGCAGGCCTTGGGATGGGAATACGACGAGCCGTTCACGGTGCCGGAAGATGCGCTGGTAGAGTGGCGGCAGTGTGTGGAGCGTGGGGAGACTATGGAGTCGGCGTGGAACGAGGCGTTCACGGCATACCGGGACGCTAACGGAGAACTGGCGGCCGAACTCGAACGCAGGTTGCGCGGCGAACTGCCCCGGGATTGGGAGGCGGCAATACCTAGGTTTGGTGACAGCACGGGGGCAATGGCGACGCGAACGGCATCGGGCCATGTGATCAATGCCCTCGCGCCCGTGGTTCCGGAACTCTTGGGTGGATCGGCCGACCTCGCCGGATCGAACAACACCATGGTCAAGGGCGCTCCGAACCTCGGCCCGGGCTCGCTCGGCGGCCGGAACATCTACTTCGGTATTCGAGAGCACGGAATGGGTGCGGTCATGAACGGGATGGCGCTCCACGGCGGCATCATTCCGTACGGCGGGACGTTCTTGATTTTTTCTGACTATATGCGGCCGTCGATCCGGTTGGCGGCGCTCATGGGGCTGCAGGTCATCTACGTGTTCACCCACGATTCGATTGGATTGGGTGAAGATGGCCCGACCCATCAACCCATAGAAACGCTCGCCGCCCTTAGGGCGATTCCCAATCTCGTGGTTATTCGGCCGGCGGACGCGCCGGAGACCGCCGAAGCGTGGCGCGTGGCGATGCAACGCTCGAACGGACCGGTCGCGTTGTCGCTCACACGACAAAAGGTGCCGACGTTGGAGCGCGATCCGGTTGCGCCAGTGTCGGAACTCCATCGTGGCGCCTACGTGCTGTCGGACTGCGATGGTGAGCCCGATCTCATTCTCATGGCTTCAGGGTCCGAGGTTGCTGTGGCGCTCGAGGCCAAGCAGGCGCTCGGCGATGACGTTGCCACCCGAGTCGTGAGCTTTCCGTCGCACGAGCTGTTCGAGGAGCAACCGGCCTCGTACCGCGACGAGGTGCTTCCACCTTCCGTAACGGCCCGCGTCGCCGTGGAGGCCGGTCACCCCATGCCTTGGTACCGATGGGTCGGAACCGGTGGAGACATCATCGGGATCGACCGGTTCGGCGCGTCGGCGCCGGCCGACCGATTGTTTGCCGAATTCGGATTCACAGCGGAGAACGTAGTTGCTCGCGCGAGGGCGGTACTAGAACGGTGAGTGACCAGGGACTGGATGCTGCCGTCGCGGAAAGGTTGGCAACATTCGAACGCGACCAGATTGTCGAACGGATCTGGCAGCGCGATCGCACTGTGTGGACCGACGATCCCAACGCACCGGAGATTGCCGACCGCCTGGGATGGCTGGATTTGCCGACGTCCATGGCACCTCAGGTTGCAGGGCTGCAGGCATTGGCCGACGACATCGCAGGTGCGTTCGACCGCGTGGTGCTGTTGGGGATGGGTGGGTCGAGCCTGGCGTCCGAAGTGCTGGTTCGCTCCATTGGCCGGCAGCGCGGCTTCCCGGTGTTTCGCATGCTCGATTCCACGCACCCGTCGGCTGTGTTGGATATCGAACAGTCAGGAGACCTCAACCGCACGCTGTTCATCGTTGCGAGCAAGTCAGGAACCACGCTCGAGACGATGGCGTTCTTCTCGTATTTCTGGGAACGGACGGGCCGACGCGGCGAACAGTTTATTGCCATTACCGACCAAGCCACCCCCCTGGAATCCCTCGCGCTGGAACGGAGTTTCCGTAAGGTCGTCGTCAATCCCAGCGACATCGGCGGCCGTTTTTCCGCGCTGTCACTGTTCGGGTTGCTGCCCGCGGCATTGGCCGGACTCGATGCCGAACGCCTGCGGGTTCGTGGCGAGGGGATGGCTACCCAGTGCCGGGTAGCGAAGCCAGCAGACAATCCGGGGGTGGCGTTGGGTGCGTGGCTGGGCGAAGCGGCGCTCAGGGGGCGCGACAAGCTGCTGTTGAATTCGGATGACCCGGCCTCGTGGTTTGGACTTTGGGCAGACCAACTCGTGGCGGAGAGCACGGGCAAGGATGGGAGGGGGATTCTTCCGGTGACCGGATGGACGGGCGAATCGCCGGCGTCGGACCACCTCCGGGTGACCGTCGGTCGCGATCCGTCGCGGCCGAGCGAGGATGGAATTCCCACGCGGTCAATCGAGTTGGAAGACGGATACGCTCTTGCGGCCGAATTCTTCCGTTGGGAGTTTGCGACGGCGGTGGCCGGTGCCGTGATCGGTGTGAATCCCTTCGATCAACCGAACGTTGCCGAGAGCAAAAAGAAGACGGAGGTGGTGCTCGCAGCGGCCGTCGCCAGAGACGATCCCCGGCCGACACGAAGGAGCGTCATTCAAGGGTTCATCGACGACGTAGGGCCGGGTGACTACATCGCGGTGAGCGCCTGGGTTCCGCCGTCTTCCGGACGAGACGCACAACTCGAAGACTTGCGCAACATTCTGGTCGAACGGTTTGGCGTTGCGGTGACGATTGCCTACGGACCGCGGTTCCTGCACTCCACCGGCCAACTGCACAAAGGGGGGCCGGCGACCGGTCATTTCGTCCAGTTGCTCGATCCCGACCCCGAACCGCTCCAGATTCCGGGCATGGCCTACTCCTTTGGAGACCTTATTAACGCACAGGCGCTCGGCGACTACGAGGCATTGACGACGCGCGGGAGGCCGGTGCTCCAACTTACCGACGTCGATTACCTGTTGGAGACCATTTGATGACGGCAACGGCCGGCGAACAAAAAAAACGAGCCGCTGAAGAAGCGGTAGAGCTGATCCGTTCGGGGATGATCGTGGGTCTGGGGACGGGCTCCACGGCAGCGCATGCCGTATCGGCTATTGCACGGAAGCTCCAGAGTGGTGAGTTGAGCGGCATCCTGGGAATCCCAACGTCGGCTCAGACGGAAGAACAAGCACGCCGCCTCGAAGTCCCGTTGACTACGCTCGAAGATCACCCTGAAGTCGACCTCACGATCGACGGCGCCGATCAAGTGGATTCTGCGGGAAACCTTATCAAGGGCGGTGGTGGCGCGTTGTTGCGGGAAAAGATCGTCGCTACCGCTTCGGCGAAATACGCGATCGTCGTGGACGACTCCAAACTCGTGACGACACTCGGTGACGGGTTTGCCCTGCCGGTCGAGGTCGTCACGTTCGGGTGGAAAACCAGTTTCCGCACCATACGTGACCTGGGAGCAGAGCCCGTGCTTCGCATGTCGAACGGCGATCCGTTTCGCACGGATGAAGGGCACTACATCGTCGACTGTACCTTCGATGGTGGCATGTCCGACCCAGTCGCCGTAGATGCGACGCTCCGAGCGTTGCCCGTGGTAGTGGAGACCGGGTTGTTCCTCGGCATGAATCCCGAGGTCATCGTCGGGCGAGCGTAGCGTGCGCCAATACGCGCCGCTGGTCGTCGGAATCGCTGCCGCACTTCTCTTTGCCAGACTCGGCGTCTGGCAACTCAGCCGGTTGGACGAACGACAGTCTCTCAACCGAACCATCGAAGTTCGGATGGGCATGCCACCCCTCCAATTGGATTCGCAGCCCCCCGGGTCGGATGACACTCTCACCTACCGTAGGGTCACCTTTACAGGTTGGGCGGACTACACTCGTGAGATCGTAGTTGTCGGGCGGAGCTTGGGCGGTGCACCGGGCGTACACGTGGTCACGCCTATCGTGACTGAATGGGGAGCCGTTCTGGTCGAGCGGCTGTGGGCCCGGTCGCCCGACGCGACCACTATCGATCTTGCCACCATGGGAGAGGATTCATTGATGGCCATCGAAGGGGTATTCATGCCATCCGGTCTCCCACGCCCAAGTTCCCAGGCTGCCTGGCCGATCCGTGTGGCATCCATCAATCCTGAGATTCTCGCCGACCGTTTTCCTTATCCGTTGTATGGCTTGGCTGTTCGCAGATCGACTGGTGCACCCGAGGGCGTTACCCTGGTGCCACAGCCCGAGTTGACCGAGGGTTCCCACCTGTCCTACGCGGTGCAGTGGTTTGCCTTCGCCGTGATTGCGTTGGTGGGGAGTTGGATAGTGGCCATGAAGCCGTCAACCGTCAATCGTCAACCGCGGCTTGACACTACCAACCGCGCGCCCCAATCTCGGTAATCAAACAATCTTTCCAGGAGCTCCTCGTGTTGAACCGTCGTGACTTCATGCACTCGATGTTGGGCTCCGCGGCCGTCGCCATTCCCGCTCTCCGCGACGACAGTGTCGACCGTATCCTCTCGGCGGTCTCACAGGTTGGGAATACGTCTGCCAAGGACCTCGCGACGGAGGAGGCGTTCTGGCGAGACATTCAGGCCGCGTTCATGGTCGATCGCAGCTACATCAACCTGAACAATGGTGGGGTGTGCCCGAGTCCGAAGGTGGTGCACGAGGCTCTCAAACGGTATTTGGATTATTCGAATCAAGCGCCGGTGTACACGATGTGGCGCCATCTCGAGCCGCAGGTGGAAGGGGTGCGACAACAGTTGGCGCGGGATTTCGGATGCGATCCCGAAGAGATGGCCATCACGAGGAACGCCAGCGAGTCGCTGGAAAACGCGCAGTTCGGGATCGATCTCGAACCGGGCGATGAGGTCCTGACCACGGACCAGGACTACGGACGGATGCTCACCACGTGGGGCCAGCGCGCCCGGCGCGAGGGCATCGTTCTGAACCAGATTCCCTTTGTGAATCCGCCGCCCGATCAGCAGGACTTGATCGATCGGTTCGAACGCGCGATCACGCCGCGTACCAAGGTCCTGCATTTCTGTCACATCACGAACCTCACGGGGTTGATCTTTCCCGTGAAGGAGATCTGTCAGATGGCTCGGGCTCGGGGGATCAAGACCGTGGTGGATGGGGCACATGCGTACGCGCACTTCCCGTTCAAGCGGGACGACCTCGACTGTGATTACTACGGCAGTTCGCTACACAAGTGGTTGCTTGCTCCTATCGGAACCGGCCTCTTCTACGTGAGGCGCGAGTTGATTCCGGAAACGTGGTCACTGATGGCGGCGCCGGAGTCGATGCAGGACAACATCAGGAAGTTCGAGGAAATCGGGACGCACCCGGCGGCGAACCACAATGCCATTGCCGAGGCGCTCACTTTTCACCAGGGCATCGGCGCGGAGCGGAAATCAGAACGGCTTCGCTATCTCCGCAATCGATGGATGGAACGCCTGAACGGACAGCCGGGCGTAACGATCAACACGAGTTTCGACCCGGCGATGAGCTGTGCCATAGGGAACGTGGGGTTGGACAAGATGGAGCCGGGTGAACTCACGAGCCATCTTTGGAAGGCACACAAGATCATCGTCACGCCGATCGGGCATCCGGACTGCAAGGGCATTCGGGTGACACCGAACGTTTACACGACCGTGGATGAGGTGGATCGGTTTGCGGAGGCAATGGAGGCGGTGATTAAACAATAGGGGGGACAGAGGGGACAGGAGGGACAGGCGCGGCGTGCTTCGTAGGGAATGTGCGCCGCGCCTGTCCCACTATCCCGCTAGATCGTCTAGCCCTGCCTTACCGACCGCACCCACCGCGCTTTTCACCATCTTGCCGTTCTCGAATCGTCCAAAGAACGGGATTCCCTTGATGTCGTAGCGCTGGCTCACCGAGGGCGAACGGTCGGTGTCGACCTTCACGACGAGGATCTCGCCGGCCTTGTCGGCGGCGATTTCATCCAGGAACGGCGCCATCATTTTGCAGGGTCCGCACCAATCGGCGTAGAAATCCACCAACACCGGGACTTCGGATTCGAGAACCGTCTTGTCGAAGTGCTCTTCGAGCACCTTGATGGGTCTATCCAACAGGAACGGCTTCTCGCACTCCGCGCACTTCGGGCGATCGGCGTGGCGGGATACGTCGATGCGGTTGAGCGTCGTGCAGAACTGGCAGGCAAGGGTGGTGTGCGGCATGGCATAAGATAGTGGGACGATTGACGATCGACGATCGACGACGAGACATGGTGTCTACGCGAGTTTGCGGTGGGCTCCGTTTGTCCTCGTAAAAGCGATCCAGGTCCAGGACGCCACCAACAGGATCGCGGGGACGCGGATGGTCCAGATGACTGCATCGGGCAGGCTCCACGCCTCTGCGAGTCCGGGGGCGGCGAGCCAGTAGTACAAGGCGGCGGCGGTGGCTGCGAGAATGCGGAGACCCTTGGTGCTCGAGATCTGAAATGCAAGGACCAACCCCGCCGCGACGACGTAGCTCCCCAACATCCACAGAGCGATGGTGCCGTAGACCGTGCCGGCGGTATCGAGTGCGCCGTCTACCGTCGTGTAGTATCCAATCACGAACCCGGGGAAGGCCGCCGCGAACGCACCGTACACGGTCCGCAGCCAATAGGTCGTGGTCTTGTTCGGCCCGGTTGTAATGACCGCTGACTTGTTCGGATTGAGATCGATGCACCCCTTCGCCGTGCAGAACGTGCACGGCCGGCACCGCGGGTTGCCGATTTGGAGCAGTGGTGACTGACCGTATAATCGTTCGACCGGCAGGATCGGGCAGATGCTGTTGCAGAACCCTGCCTTGGCGTCGAACGGTCCACCTGAGAAAAGCGCGACCAGCGCCACGGCAATGACTGTGATGCCGAGCGCCACTCCGTCGGTGTTGAACAACACGTGGCGGGCCGGTACCAGCACGAGCAAGAGCAGTATCCCTACTGCCCCTGTGACCGCCAATGTCCCGTTCTGGAGCGTTCGGCCCCCGCCCGCCCGGTTCGAGAGCATGTTGAGCGTGGCCAGCGGACACACATTGCGCCAGATCTGCGGCGCGACGAGTAATGACGCCGGGACGAGGGGAATCGCCAAGCTCCAGAGCAGCTTGAGGGATAGGTCAGGTGCCAGGAAGAACCCGGCGATCAGCGCCACCGTGGCCGCCAGCGCTACGAATTGCGCGGCGGTCCAGAGGCGATCGGTGGTTGTTGGGGCAGTGATTGCAGGCACGTTGGATGGTAATGCGAGTTGTGGGTGTTGTTAAGGCGTCAATGTGAATCCCGAGTACGCCTGTTTATGAAGTGTCCTTTAGGAGGTAGCATTCCCGTTGACAGAGGGCTGGTGTCGTGGGCACCGTCACATGGGGAAGCAAAGGGGTGGAAATGACTGCGCGGAAACCGCGGAAATCAAAGCACAAGAAGAAGGCGATCGGGGAGCACGTGCTTCGTCCCGAGAGCTTGATGATGAGCTACGGGTACGATCCTAGGCTCTCGGAGGGAGCGGTAAAGAGCCCGATCTTCCAGACCTCGACGTTCGTCTTCGAGACCGCTGAAGACGGCAAGGCGTTCTTCGAGGTTGCCTACGGCCTCAGAGAGCAGGGGCCGACCGAAGAACTGGGTCTCATCTACTCTCGGCTGAACAACCCTGACATCGAGATACTCGAGGATCGGTTGACCCTTTGGGACGATGCCGAGTCCGCCGCCGTGTTTCAGAGTGGGATGGCGGCGATTTCGACGGCGTTGCTCACGTTTGTGCGTCCTGGCGACGTGGTGTTGCACACCGAACCGATCTACGGTGGTTCGGATTACTTCGTCAGACACTACCTGCCGGAATTGGGAGTGACGCCAATCGGGATGGCCGCGGGGTGCCCAACCGCCATGCACGCCGACAGAGTCCGGAAAGAGATCGGTGACAGGCGGGTCAGCGCGGTTCTCGTCGAGACTCCCGCCAATCCGACCAATGCACTCGTCGACATCGCCGAACTTGTGGAGTTTTGCCGGACGTTGGGGCGCGGCGACGAGCGGCCGGTGGTTATGGTCGACAATACGTTCTTAGGGCCGCTCTGGCAGCATCCTCTCAAGCACGGTGCCGATCTCGTTATCTATTCGGCGACCAAGTTTATCGGTGGGCACAGCGATGTCATTGCGGGCGCGTGTCTGGGCTCGAAGGAGTTGATGACGAAAATCCGGACTCTGCGGACCTTCATGGGCAATATGGCCGGACCGTGGACCGGCTGGTTGCTGCTCAGAAGTCTCGAGACGCTGAAGATGCGCATGACTGCGATGATGAAGAATGCGCGCTACGTGGCCGACTTCCTGAACGATCATCCGAGAGTGCGGAAGGTGCACTATCTGGGCCTCCTGACCGAGGACGATCCGATGTTCGCGGTATACCGAAAGCAGTGTGCAGGTCCTGGATCGATGGTGTCGTTCGAAGTCGAAGGTGGGGAGGAGGGAGCTTTCCGCTTCTTGAACGCACTTACGCTGGTCAAGCTGGCGGTGAGCTTGGGTGGGACGGAATCATTGGTCGAGCATCCCGGGACCATGACACATGCGGATGTCGAGCCCGAGCAACAGCGCCGGTTGGGAATCACGCCGGGGTTGGTGCGTCTTTCGGTGGGGGTCGAGCACTACGAGGACTTAATTGCCGATATCGAGCAGGCCTTGGGTCAGGTGTAGCGAGGCATCGTTCGAGAGGAAAAACGGCCAGGCACGGGATCGTGCCTGGCCGTTCTTGTAGCAATCCCAATGAAGTTACTGGGAGATGCTATTCCCACAGATTGAACCACTGACCGCGAATGTACTGTAGTCGACGCTGACGTTGATGGAGCAGCTACCAGCGCGATCGTCGCTGGACGTGTAGCTGAATCCGCCGGTCATGTCGAAGGTCCCGCTGAGCGTCGTACCATTAAGTGTGATGTCGCCCGACATGTTGATGCTTGGGGCTCCGTTCACGGTGAAGTCTATGCCCCCGGAAGACACCCTGCAATCGTTTATCTCCTCTTTGATGTTGAACGTGAAGTTGTTAGTCCCGTTCTGATTCACATCACCCGATAACGAGATGTTGCCGCCACCCATACATGACGCTGTGGTCGTCGGGATGGGCTCTGCGGCTGCCGCTGCCATTGGCGGCGTCAAGGCCGAGGAGAGCGCCGTCTGGAGCGCGGCGAACACCGCCAGAGATTCTGTCGTGTTGAGCGGGTCGCCTGAGTTCGCGCCCGTACCGGTAACGTCATCGCCACCACATGCGGTGACTGCCAAACCGAGAGCTGCGAATCCTGCGACCAACCGTGATGCCTTCTTCATAGAGTTTCCTCCGAGAGGTGAGTGGGGTTCCGGGGAAAATCCCGAACGAACTGCGGTAATCTATAGTATTCTCGTGCGCCGTGACACCTTGGTGTAGGTACCGTGGGAAAGCTGCCCTCGATGGTGACCGGCGAGGGCGGCCTGAAACCAACGATCCAGGATCATGCGGTGCTCAGCCGAATACGCCGACTCCAGATAGGCGTCTCTGATCTCGCGCCACTCGGCGATGGCGCGCTCGCCCTGTGCACGGAAACGTGTGGAGTCATGACGGGCGGTGCGGAGCGCCGGTAGCAGAGCGCGTATGCGCTCCCGGTGCGGGCGTACGCGGTCGGCAAACACCGAGTCGCCGTCCTGCGCGATACGCGCTCCCATTCGAGGGACCGCTCCGTACGTCTCACCGAGAGCGAACGCAACTTCGCGATAGAACCGTCCGCGCTTCGGATCGGCGAGGTCGGACGCGCTCGGCGGCTCGATGTCCGTGGCCAGATAGGGAAGGGCAGTGTTGAACAGGGCGAACGGTCCATCCGGACTCTGGACGCCGGTCCAAACGTGCACCATCGCGATCCCCATCGGCCCATGAGTTCCGCCGAGCGAACGGCAATCGTCGATTCCTTCGGCGAGGGTCGTGCGAATTCCCGGAATGTTTTGGCACGGGAGATGGATGTGCCAGCGATCCTCTTCGCTGTCGAAACCCGGCGGAGGAGATTCGCCGGCGGGCAACGCGACGGTGTACCCCACACCTACCAACAGGAGGCTGTCGGGACCTATGTGTGGGTAGTACATGAGGTATGCAGGATGGGCGAGATCCAGCGTTCGTGTTCGGTTGTAGCGCTCCTGGATCCAGTGTTCACCCGCAAACGGGTTGAGGTCGGTGAGCGATGGCGGAGCAATGCGATGGTAGCCGGCGCGCTCGGCCGCTTCAGGGGTCGCCAGGGAACTGGCAACGACCGCGGCGCTATCCAACTGGCGCCGGAGCGATACATCTTGCGCGAACAGCCCCGGCACCAACGCCGAGACTGCGGCCACGGCCAGAAGACTACGGGCGCCAGCTCGCATGGACATCGGTACCTCCCACGCCGCGACCTACCTGGCGGCGCGTGGAGAGGTAATTCGTCGGGTTGGTCGTTGCCGCGTTGATGACGAAGATGCTGGGTGTTCCCTGGTCACTGTCCGTCAAGACGATCTGGTCACCACTGGAGGACCAGTCGAACCCAATGTCGTCGACACTAAAGAACAACGCGCTGGTGGACGGAGTGAGTTGGGTCTCGGCCCCTCCACCGGACGGAATTGTCCAGTACTCGAAGCTGCTCCCTTCCGATAGGAAGTCGTTGCGGACGAACAGAATCGTGGAGCCGTCCGGTGAAATCGTCGGCAGCTCGTCGTCATCGCCGCCCTGAGCGGTCAGATTCGTGACTGCCCCGGTGGCCACTTCGATGCGGTACAACGCTCGGTTGGTGAATGACTGGGACGGTTTTGCCGAGAAGACGATGAACGAGCCATTGGGAGACCAGTCCATCGACAGCACCTGTAGCGTATCGGCACCGCTCACAAGAACACTCGTCCCCAGCGGAGTTCGATTGCTGCCGTCGAAATCGATCAACCAAAACTGGCTCGCTTCTCGGCTCGCCAAGCCGACCACCGAGTCACGAACGACGGCGATGCGGTCGGGGTTGGTTGGGTTCCAGGCGTAGGCTCCAGTGCCGTCGAGCGTCGCGCTCACCACATCCGTGACGATCACCTTCGGCGAAGCGCCTGCCGGGTCACCGATCCCGTCGAGACCACTGATGGGCGTGGCATCGACACCGTCAATCGTGCAGACATCAATAAAAGATGCTCCGCATTCAAACGCCAAGTGTGTGCCGTCAGCACTGAAGCGCGCTCGACGGGTCTGCGAGGCGTCGACGTCGGTGAGCAGCACGTGCGCCGGCGTACTAAAAGCGTTCGCGTCGATTATGTGAGGCTGGTTGTTTGCCGTGTAGGCGATCCGCGTCAAGTCGGGGGACCATCTCGGATACGCGTCCAGGAGCTGCCCCTCCGACGTGACGTTCACTGAGAAGTCGGCGCCGGCGTTCGTGCGCAAAAGCCCACCAGATGCGTCCTGGCCCGAGAAGAGTATTTGGCTGTTCGAGGTAACGACAAGGTCGCTCGCGGACCATGCGGTGTCGAATGCGAGGCCAAGGCCGAGCGAGTTCCATAGATCGAACCCGCTGATGTTGTCACCTTGCGCCACTGCCGAACCGAAGGTGAGCACCGTGGCCGCGTCGCCAGGGGTGAGCGTCGCAGCACCGATCAGTTTCAAGGCCGGTGCAGCGCTGAAGTCGATCTGTCCGCTCACGTTGAGCTGATCGGCCTCGGTACCAGCGGTGGGTCCTTCCATCTCGAGATTGATCGAGCTCGACGACCCCAAGGCTACCGCTCCGGTAATGGCGAGTATCCCGGGTGACGTGCCTGGATTCACCGTGCCATCGAAGGTCAGAACGGTGGCGCCGGACAGGTCGAGCGTTCCGAAGCCTTGCACGCTGGCGCCGGCCGAGTGCGTGAAGTCACCAACGAATCCGATGGTGCCTGTGGTCAGCAGAGCGACGGTGCCGGTGTTGGTGAACGGCCACTCAACAGTCGTTGCGCCCGTGCCGACCGACTTCTCGAACGTCCCGGCGTTCGTGAAGCTCGGTGGCGTGCCGACGCCGAGTGTCCAGCCCGCGAAGCTCTGGATGTCCAGCGTTGCCCCCACCTGGTTGTCGAGCGTCGCGCCATTGTTCCCGGTAAGGAAACTGGCTCCGCCTCCCTCCACCACGATCGTTCCGGCGTTTTCCAGCGTCCGCGTGTCCAGCACGCTGTTCCTGATGGATCCGGTGCCCCCAGCTTCGAGACGGGTCAGGCCAGTACCTGCCATCGTACCGCTGCTGTTCCATACCAAGGTGCCCGTGATGCTGAGAGTGCCGCCTCCCGTGAGTACCCCGCCGGCGTCGGTGAGTCGTAGGCCCGCGACCGTCGCGATTGCCGCGGTGGGCACCGTGACGGTGGCACCGGTGATCGCGACGGCCCCCGCTCCCGTTTGCGTGAACCCGTCGTTCAGCGTGTAGGCGCCCGCCTGGAGGTCCAGTAGCGCGCTTGCAGCGGCGGTGACGGTGCCGTCGAACGTCCCGGATCCAGTAAACGCGATATCACCGGTCGTTTGAAGATCGATCGTCCCAGTGGACGTGAACGGCCACTCGACGATGGTGGTGCCGGTACCAACTGATTTTTCGAATGTCCCCGCGTTGACGAAGCTCGGTGGCGCGCCGGCCCCAACAGCGAAGCTGTTGAAGCTCTGTATGTCCAGTGTGGCGCCGGCCTGGTTATCCAACACCGCTCCGTTGCTTCCCGTAAGATCGACCCCGCCGGTCATGATCATGGTCCCGGCGTTCTCGAATGTGCGTGTGTCTAGGACGCTGTTGTTGACGGTTGCCGTGGCGCCTGATTCGACTCGTGTGAGACCGGCGCCCGCCATCGTGCTGCCGCTTTGCCAGAGTAACGATCCGGTGATGCTCAGCGTGCCGTCTCCATCGAGCACGCTGGCGGCGTTGTTCATGATGAGATTGGCGACCCTCGCCGTGGAAACCGGCGGGATGGTGACTGTGCCACCGGTGATGGCGAGCGCACCGGCGCCTGTCTGGATGAAGCCGTCGTCCAGCGTGAAGGCGCCGGTTCGAAGCTCGGCGAGTGCGCCGGACACGGCCGTCATGCTTCCTGCGAACGTACCACCGCCGTCAAAGGCGATGTCACCAACCGTGAGGAGGTCGATGCCTCCGGTATTGAGCGTCAGCCATTCGATAACGGTCGTTGTACTGCCTAGCGATTTTTCGAACGTCCCACCGTTGAAGAATGTTGGTGGTGCCCCAGTGCCTACGGTGAAACCAGGGTACGTTTCGATGTCCAGCGTGCCGGTCACGTCGTTGATGAACGTTGCGCCGTTGTGGCCGGTGATCTCGTTGCCCGTTCCGCCGGTCAGGATGATGTTCCCGAAGTTCACGAATGTGCGCGTGTCGAGCACGATGTTCCTGAAGGTGCCCGAGCCAACGGCCTCGAGGCGGGTGACACCGGTCCCGGCCATCGTCCCGCCACTGTTCCAGTTGAGCGTCCCGAGGATG
This sequence comes from Gemmatimonadota bacterium, assembly GCA_039656555.1. Classification (GTDB taxonomy): domain Bacteria; phylum Gemmatimonadota; class Gemmatimonadetes; order Gemmatimonadales; family GWC2-71-9; genus CAMYLY01. Next base: position 15,232 of record JBDHLU010000089.1, read on the forward strand.
GATGCGTTGCCCGGTCCCGTGAGCGTGCCGCCACTCAGGTTGTAGACGCTGTTCGCGCCGAAGACGGAGCTATTGGTGACCGTGAGCGTGTTGGCGGCGTGGTTGAGTGTCTGCTGCCCCGAAGTGGCGCCGACATCTAGGTCGGCAACCGTGACGTCCTGATCGATCGTGACAATGTACGTACCGGGCAGGTCGATCACGGCGCTGTCCGTGGCGGTCGGCACACCGTTACTCCAGTTGTTGGCGTCGGACCAACTCGTCCCGTCACCGGCGCCGGTCCAGAGGTTCAGGTT
>JBDHLU010000090.1:0-15408 GCA_039656555.1 Gemmatimonadota bacterium
TGGGCAACCCCCGCGGTCGTCGGACTCAACGGCGCCGTCGGCGTCGTGATCGGGAGTCAGATCCCATGAAAAAGGCCCATTTACAAACGCTGTTTGTTGACCTACAACGCTTGTTCGTTGGCCTACAATCGCGGTTCGCACCGCTGCACTGGGTGTTTGCAGGGCCGCACTCGCCGCTCGTACCCCTACATCCGTCGCGTGCAGCCGTACATCGTGTGCATGGAGTCCCGCACACGGCGTCTGCAGCCTTACGAATGCCCTCTGCAGCAGCACATCGGCCATTCGAGGCTCTGCATGCAGCCATTGCGGGCCGACAAACATCGATTGTGGGCCTTAATTCAGCCGTTTTGCCCAGCGTTCCCTGGTATGCGGACCGCATTTCGACGCGTGTGGGCGTACATGCCGCATCGAACGTCTCGCGAACGCCGAGGTGTAGTCCGCAGATCACGTTGGTTCACCCAATCACACCCCCCTACAAGGAGAAAACGATGCCTCGATTCCCAAGAACAGAGCCGGAGATTGCAGCGCTGGCGTTGGTAGTGGCGCAGGGACTGCGCGAAGCGCCGGAAGCCGTGGCTCGCTCTCATAGAGCGCACAAAGGAGGAGATCGAAGCGCTGCAGGCCACGCAGGACGCGCTAGAAGGCGGCGCCTAACACTCTACCCCTCGAACGCATCCCCCGGGATGGTCGCGATCAATTGCCGCAGTCCATCGAGACCGTGTGGTTCGGCCTCGAGGCGCGGCAACTCGATGATCGGATGCGTACTGAAGCGCCGCCGAAGGCGCTCCAAATACCCCGATTCGCGCTCCCGACGCTCGCGGTCAGCCCCTTCATAACACTGATTGACGACGACCCCCGATACCGGGATGGAGTTCCGGTCCAAAACCTCGACCGACCGTTCGGTCTCGGAAACTGGGAGGTGTTCCGGAATCACGACGAACACGAACCCAGTTTGGTCCGCATCGGTCATGACATCCCGCGCCGCCGCGAACCGCTGCCTGCGGTCTTGCAGTGCGCTCAGCACGGGGTCGTCGTCAGTCGAACTCCCCTGTGCCGCGCCCGATACCGACCGCCACATTCGGCCCAGTACGTTCACCTTCTTACGCCGCACAATCAGTCCGTCGATCCACGTTCCCATTAGTTCGGGCAGCGACAACAGCCGGAGCGTGTGACCGAGCGGCGCCGTGTCGAACACTATGCGGTCATACGTCGACCCCAGTTCGGCGAGGATTTTAGTAAAACGGTCGAACATGGCAGATTCGTCGGCACCCGGTGTGACGCGCGCAATATCGATCTGCCGCTCGACTTCGGCCGCCAACCGCGGGGGCGTGGAATCGGCGATCCGAGCCTTGACCTGCTCGATGTAGCGATCGACCTCTTGGGCGGGGTCGATTTCGACCGCCCATAGATTGGACAAAACTTCGCTGGGCTCGTTCCCGAGCGGGAGGCCGAGCACGTCACTCGTAGAATGTGCTGGGTCGGTGGAGACGAGCAATGTCCGGGCACCGCGTTCCGCCGAAACGATTGCGACCGAAGCGGCAAGCGTGGTCTTGCCTACACCACCTTTGCCACCGAAGAAGAGAACCCTACGATCGAACGCCGCGTTGCCCATCGATCAACAACAGCGGAACCCACCTTCCGGCGCCTGGTCCATGCCCATGCGAAGATGCCACTGGTGAAATTCCTCAATGAGATCGGGATATAGCTCGAGCGCGTAGAACGCGGCCGGATTCGGAACGCCGAGCATGTCGGAGAACGTCATGATCAGGAAGAGGTCTCGCTGTTCACGATACGACCGGTATATCTGCGACCGGTACGGCGCAAAATATATTTCCTCATAAATGTCTTTCGCGGCCTTGAGTCGGCTGCGCCATGTACTGGGCACGGTCAGTCGCCCAGTCCGAGCCCCCACCGAGCCAGGCTCGGCGGCAACCCCCCATAGGCCAAGACGGCGTCGTGGAACGCCCGCTTGTCTTGCTCCCCGTTCCCGTGTGCTTCGAAAAACGACTGTCGCAGTCGAAGCAGTTCGCGTCGGCCCAGGGCATAGCTCGCCTGGTACACTGGCTCCGCGCAGTAACGGCGCACTTCGGCCAAGGCCAGCCCGCGGTCGAACCCAATGCGATCCACCAGAAGGTCGACGGCCTCGTCTACCGACATCCCGCGCGTGTGAAGTCCCACGTCTACCACGACCCGTAGCGCGCGCCATAAGAGCGCGACCTTTTGGAACAGTCGCTCGCGCGGGTCGCTCAGAAACCCTTCCTCTGCCATCATCTCTTCGCAGTACAAGGCCCACCCTTCCACCATGATCGGTGACCACAGCACCGCGCGAGCGCGTCGCGGCAAGCGATTCGACCGCACAAAGTGCAGATGGTGGCCCGGATACCCCTCGTGGAGGGCCGTGGTCGGGAGATCGAAGTGGCAATGATCGCGCAATCCCTTTTCGGAGTCGCCGACGCCATTCCCCGGTACCGTGACGTAAAACCAACCCGATTGATCGTCGGAAAACGTGCCCGGCGGTTGATAGGCGGCGAATGGGATCAGTGGTGCGAGAAACGGCGGCGTTTGGACCACATTGAGCACGCTATCGGGCACGTCGAGCAAGCGATGATCGACCACAAATTCTTTGGCCCGCTGCATTTGCAGATCGTAACTCCAAACGAGTTCCTCCGCTTGCGGGTGATCGTCGCGTAGGCGTTCCGCAACGTCCATCCACGCGCTGGTGCCGTCAATGGACTTGGCCAGCGCAGCCAGTTCGACCTCAGTCTGCTCGATGAGATCCCATCCGTACCGCCACACCTCCGTCGCGACCTGCCTGATCGCCAAATCGAAGCGCAATCGGAAATTGAACGCATCTTGCCCGATCGCGAACGACTCCATCGGACCATCACGCAACGCTTCCAGATGTTGGGCGAACGCCTCGAGCGCACCGCGGGCCGCTTCAGCTTCCTGCGACGCGTCTTCACCGGCTCCGGCGCAGTGGGTCTCGACCTGGTCGATGAGTTCGACTCCCGGTACAAACAACTGGGCCGCCGTGTCGAGAAAGACCATCGGTGGTGCCTGGAGCGTCTCACGTGCCCGATCCAGAAACGCCGGTATCTCCCCGAGGCGTCGCCGGAGGGCATTCGCCGCGTGTTCGGGTGACCGGTCCTGGAACACGAGGAGCAAGTGAAGCGACTCGAGAAGATGGCCGAGCCAGAAGACGGGATTGCGTTCGTGCGTCCGCTCCACCGTGAACCGATGCGTGGTGACGCGGATCTTGTTCAAGAGCGCAGTCCGGTCGATCTCATCATCGAGTGACTCGATTTCGAGCGCCTCGATGGAGTTCGCTATAGACTGGAACGCGGCTACGTGGGCGCGTATACTCTCTTCGTCATAGAGAGCCAGTCGATGGTCGTATTCGGTCACGCCAGCCGCGGTTGCCGCGGCCGGATCCAGATTCCACGTGAGATCGAGATACGAATCGACCAGTTGGTCGAGTGGCGTCTGGTTCAAGAGGCCCAGGGCTCCCCTCGGTACTCGGCAATCAACCCGTGGCACTTGGCTTCATCCAGCACTCGATCCGCGCGCTTCGCCGCTTCGAACAGCATCCCGCAAAGACCTTCGTCCTCGTGATCATACCCATGCTCTTCCAACCAGTACTTCACATTGGACATGCCTGAAACCGGTGAGATCTCGATAACTTGCCGCGCGCCAAACGTTTCCGCGGGAACGCTCGAGTAGATCCGATCTGCCAGCCATGCGTCGCCCTTTTTCTTCGCTTTGATGATGGCAGCGGCGTGAACACCGGTACCGGTTCGAAAGGCATCGTCACCCATAACGGGGTAGTTGACCGGGAGTGGCACCCCAACCGTCTCGGAGGCTAGTTCGCAGTACTCACGCAACGCGGACACATCGTGTCTATGCGCCCCCAATAGATGGAGATTCACGATGAGCAAGTCCATCTCCGCGTTCCCCACGCGCTCGCCGACACCCAACGCCGTGGCATGCACTCTATCGACACCGGCTTCGATCGCAGCCAGGCAATTGACCAACCCCAAGCCCCGATCACGATGGCCGTGCCAATCGATCTTGACGTCTTCCCCAGAAGGGGCAACGATCTCTTCCTTGACGAATCGCACGAGATTGCGCACGCCGTCCGGCGTCGCGTGGCCCACAGTATCGGCAAGGCAGATCCGCCTCGCTCCCAGGTTGATGGCGGCCCCATACAAGGCCTTGAGCGTTTCCGGCATCGCGCGCGTCGTGTCCTCGGTCACGAACATTACCGGCAACCCCTCGTTCACAGCAAAGGACACGGCCTCTTCGATGGCACCCAGCATCCGGTTGAGGTCCCAGCCTTCCGTATACTGGCGAATGGGCGAAGACCCGATGAATGTCGCGGCTTCGATCTCGAGCCCCACCTCCTGCGAGATTCGAACGATGGGTTCGACGTCAGCGATCACGGTTCGCGCGGCACAATTCGGATCGATGGGCAGTTTTGCGTTTACGATCTCCTGCGCGAGAGCCCGGACCGAGTCCTGCACGTGTTTTCCAGCCCCGGGCAACCCTATGTCGGCAGCACCAATCCCGAGATCGGCCATGAGGTGCAGGAATCGTTTCTTGACCTCGACCGGCGGATCGATCGCCGACGGCGACTGCAACCCGTCTCGGAGCGTCTCGTCGTTCAAGACGACCGTCGCCGCCCTCCAATCAAAGACGCCGTCGGTGTTCCAATCGTGAATGAGTGAAGATTCCTCCATTTCGTGATTCACGTCACTCCAATCGCCGCGGCAAGCGCCTCGGTGGTCACCTCCCAATGCGACCCCGACCATACGACCTCACCGTCTACAATCGCAATGGCCTGCGGAGATTCGTGGCCAATCTGGAGCCGCTGGGCTGCTTCCATCGACAAGGGCCGGTGGGCAATGACGTCGATCATATACACGGGTATGTCGGGATGCGTCTTTACGAAGGTCTTGATGTGGCGAATGGCCATCACGCTCGCCCAACAGAAGGGGCTGTGCTTGTAGAGCACGCCCCGGGCCGAACCGAGTGCCTCGATCAGGTCTGTCTCGTCTTCGACCCGATGGACGGGGAGTTCTTGCTTACGGCGCCGGAGCCACTTCATCGATGGCTGCCACCATGTTGTCGAGGTCACGGTTCTCGAGGGTCACGTTATCGCCGATCAAGCTGTGCACGATCGTACAATTCCGGAGCACAGATCCGCGGCCGACGATCGTGTCACGCAGGGTGCAGTTGTCGACCGTCGCACCTTGCTCGACTACAACGTTGGGTCCAATCGTCGATTTGACTACGGTCGCGCCCGCCTCAACGCGAACCGGATCGGCAATCGAACTCCCATCGAGCATTACATCGACAGCTGCCGCGCCGTGATCGAGAAGGTAACGGTTCGTCTCGAGTACCGTCTCGACCTTTCCGCAGTCGTACCACCCGTCCACACTGGCGGTGAACAACTTCTTGCCCCGGTCGACCATGTACTGAAACGCATCGGTCAGGTACCACTCACCCTTGTTCTTCGGCGAAGCCAGAGTGTGATCGATGCCTTCGTATAGCGTTTTCCAATCGCGAATGAAGTACAAGCCGATGTTGGCCAATTTCGAGATCGGTTCGGACGGTTTCTCGACGATCCGCTCCATGTATCCGTCCTCGTCCGTCACGATCACACCGAAGCGTTGATAGTCCTCGACCTCCTTCGCCCAAATGATTCCGTCCGCCGTGCTGCTGTTCACGATACTGATGTCCGCGTCGAACACAGTGTCGACGAACACGATGAGTACCGGACCATCGATGTAGTCCCGGCCCAGCGCCACGGCCCCGGCGGTCCCATCCTGGACCTTCTGTTCGACAAACCGCGAAGGGATCGTGTAGCGGTCCTTGACGAAAGATTCGATCTGCTCCTTCAGGTGCCCGGTAATGAAAATCAATTCCTCAACGTCCAGACCGTCGAGTCTGTCCATCACGTAATCCAGCACCGGCCGGCCGGCCACCCGAATGAGCGGTTTGGGCGTGTGACGCGTGATGGGCAACAACCGCGTGCCTTTGCCCGCTACGGGAAGAATGACTTTCATCTAGACCCGTCCGTAACGATCTTCGAGACGAACCACGTCGTCCAGCTCGGGCGTTGACACTTCCAACAGATCGCTCGAGACGACGGCCTCCATCTGGTGCACCGTGTGTGGCGTGATGCGATAGCTCTCACCCTCATGCATCGGGCGTTCGGTAAGCTCGCCGTCGATCTTTACACGGAAAATGATCTCACCCTTTAGCACGTGAATCGTCTCGTCCTTCTTTTCGTGATATTGCAGGCTGAGAACGTGACCTGGCTCTATGTGCAGGATCTTCCCTACGTACCGATCAGTACTGGCCCAGATCAGCTCATGCCCCCACGGCTTGTCCACTGTGTATGGAACGTCCAAGTTTGTTTCCCTCGTCAGAGTAGATGAAGCTCGAGTGACGACGGTGCCGTCACGCACGCACGCACGCATACCCCACAACCAACACATCCTTCGATCTTGATCACCGGCCTCCCCTCGTCATCCAATGACATGGCATCATCGCCGATCGGGCACGCGCGGGCGCACACGCCACACTGCACACCCTGGAACGCGATACACCGTTCGGACACTAGTTCCAGTGCCGCTAGCCGATGTCCTTCCCATAAGGTCTCCGGAACGTTCAACGCGTCGGTGGGGCACGCCGCAGCGCACAGCATATCGTCACAGACGGTGCAGGGCTGGATGACGGGGTCGATGATTGGAGTGCCGACAGCAAAGCCCGCGCCAGGTGGCGCCTTCACGATGGCATGGACGGGACAAACGTCCATGCAGTCGCTGCATCGAGTACACGCCGCCAGGAACGGCAGTTCATCCAGCGCTCCCGGAGGACGGAAATACAGTTTGGGCGCAACGCGCCGCTCGGTCCGTTTTGCCACCTCTTCGGCGACCCGGCCCAGCGTCTCTTCCAGAAACCGGCGACGGTTTCCAGGTTCTCCGGTGACAAAGGTTCGGTTGTCCACGATCATCCTCGACCGTAAGGTACTAGGGTCCTATCTTGGCGTGTCATGACCGGCAACGAATCTCTCGACGACCGCGTAGCCCACCTCGAAGCGTCCGTCGAACGGATCGAGAAGCTCGTCAAAACGATGGCCGCCCGATTGACCATGGTGAGCGGTGGCCGCGCTGACGCGAGACCGACTTCGCGGCCGTCTGCCACGCAACCTCGCCGCCGGGCCGGGTGGGCCGAGTCCAAAGATAGAGACCGTCCGAAAGCTGCTGTCCCAGGCAAGATCAGCATTCCGGCCCGGGACAGTCAGTGGTGGCTTTCCCGTATTGGCATCGCGTTGCTGCTCTTCGGTGTCCTCTATCTCTTCAAGTACGCCGTAGATCAGGGGTGGCTGAGCCCCCTTATCAGGGTGCTAATGGGAATCGGCTTGGGTGCCGGCCTCATGATCTTGGGTGTCCGCCTGCATGCCAGCCGCGGTTGGTATGCCAGAGCACTGCTAGTCGGGGGAATCATCACCCATTTCATCGCCATGTACGCGGCATTCCATTGGTACGACCTCGTCTCGCAACTGGTCGCAATTGCCGTCTTGAGTTTCGTGTCCGTGCTGGCGCTCACCCTGGCGATTCGACTCGACGACGCCTCAGTTGCCGTCACCGGCGCCGCCGGGTTGTTGCTCACTCCGATCGTCCTATACGGCCCACCAGGGTCGGTTCCATTGATGATGGCGCACTTCACCGGCACGCTCGCGATCTCGAGCGCGGTGTTCTTGGCAAAGGGCTGGAGAACCTTCGTTTGGGCATCGTTCTATGTCGCGTGGTCCGTACTTCTGTTCACCTCCGCCGCTGCTGCAGATGACGGGACGCAGACTGCCCTCATTTGGACGACAGTGGGGATCGCGGCTGGCCTCGTTTCGTTCTGGTTCGTTCCACTCATTCGCGAACGCCTCGTCATGCTGGACCCCGAAAAATGGAAGCGGCCTCCCCTAGAGAGCGGAGTGCCCAACACGCCGAACCTCGACCGCCATGCGCACGTCCTCAGCGTGTTCACCCCACTTGTTGCGCTGTTGGCGGTTGCCATCGTCTGGGATTTGCCCCGGCCCGCCGCAGGCTGGGTTGCCCTCGGGATGGCGGCACTGGGGTCGGCAGCCTTTGTGGTCGTGAACGCCTGGCGCACCGGCGACCGGTTGGCCTTCTCTCAGGCCGTTACCGTCGTTTCGCTCCTGACGCTTGCCTTCGCGTTGATTCTCGACGGCAACGCCCTATTGGTGGCACTCTCGGTCGAGGCAGCCGCACTGCACCTCATCGGCCTAAGGACGAAGGACGAAACAACGCTCCGGGCAGGCCAGGCAATACTCGCGGCTGTTGCGTTCTGGGTACTGTCTCGCCTAATCAGGTTCGATGGGCAGTTGCCGGCCGTGTTCAATCCGGACGCACTCGTCGATGCACTCGCGATCGGCATTGCACTATTCCTTGCCACCAGATTGCGCGACCAAGACGAAGCTGCGGGGTACGGCATCGCGGGCCACATTTTGATCCTCGCGTGGCTGGCCCGGGAGCTGAGTTCGCTCCCGAACGGCGGTGCCATGGTCACATTGGCTTGGGGTGCCTACGGTATCGGCCTCCTGATCTACGCGCTGATTGGGCAGCGGTCCGGCGTGCAACGGGTCGCGATGGCAACTCTCCTCGTCATGGTCATCAAACTCTTTCTGGTCGATCTCGCGCAGCTTGCGCCAATCTGGCGCATCATGCTGTTCATGGGATTTGGGGGCCTCTTCTTGATCCTGAGCTACTACTTCCAGGATTTGTGGAAGTCCGCCGACGGTGACACTTGATCAATCTTTCAGCGCTGTCATCATCACCGATTTCACGCCATAGGCCTCGGCCGAGTTCTGCGTCGCGCCCTTCCTGAAACGAAATCCCGGCACGACTGCGGAGCGTACCTTCGTGAAGCCCGCATCCTCGAACAAATCGAACATTTCTCCCTCCGGGAGAGCGCCACCAATTCAACTGGCCCAGAGTTTGGGATCGTTCACGATATCCTGTGACAGCTTTCTCGCGCTGACGATGTCGGTAATGGAGATGCGTCCACCAGGCGTGAGCACACGGAAGAGTTCTTCGATAACGCGACGCTTTCGAAACGAAAGATTGATGACGCCGTTGGAAATGACGACATCGACGCTCCCGTCCGGGAGTGGAATGTCTTCCATGCGCCCCTCATGGCATTCCATGGCCGTCCCGGACGCCGCCGCGTGCGCCTGAGCCTTGAGGCACATGTTCGGGTTTAGGTCCACACCGAGGGCCTTGCCGCCTGGTCCCGCCTGCCACGATGCGATGATGCTGTCTAGACCGGCACCGCTGCCGAGATCCAACACGGTTTCTCCAGGTTGGATGTTGCTGCGAAGATGCGGGTTTCCGACTCCCGCGAACGAAGCAACCGAACCTTCCGGAGCCCGGTCGAGCCATTCGGCTTCATAGCCGAACATCTCCGCCGCCTCCCGGCCGTGATAGAAGTGGAAATCGTTTTCGGGGTGATCCGCCACTTCCTGGTACATCCTCAAAACTTCGTCCTTGATGGTCGCTTCCAGCGGTTCCTGCTCGTCGGCTATAGACCCTGTTTGCTCGGGCATCTGGTCTCCGCAATCGAGGAAGACCGAAGCTGAAGACAGAAGACTCAAGATGCAAGACTCGAGAATCAGGGTGTATCTTTTCAGAGGGTGGGTTGGAACCGATGGAGGTGTGACGTGGAGGATTGGCGCGGACACTGGGAACGGATCTATCGAGAAAAGCAGGATACCGAAGTCAGCTGGTATCAGCGTAGCCCCGAGGTATCACTCAGCCTCATCGACGCGTGCGGCGTCCCGTCGAGCGCCGGCATCATCGACGTGGGCGGTGGTACGTCCAGACTCGTCGACGCACTGCTCGCACGGGGGCATTCCGACCTCACCGTTTTGGAAATCTCACAAGAGGCTCTCAAGCGCACACGCCAACGGTTGGGCTCCACAGGTGACGACGTCCAATGGCTGCAGCAGGATGTGACCGAGTTCCGGGCCACGCGCAAGTGGGACGTTTGGCACGACCGGGCGGTATTCCACTTCCTGGTCGATCCCGACCGACGCAGGGGCTACCGTGAGGCACTCAGGGAGGCGGTGAAACCGGGAGGACACGTGATCATTGCAACGTTTGCGATGACGGGCCCCGAACGTTGTAGCGGCCAGTACGTGATGCGGTACGATCACGAGACCATGCAAGAGGAACTCGGACCCGGATACGAACTGGTCGAGACCAAGTCTGAGCAGCACGAGACACCCTCGGGTTCGGTGCAGGACTTCACGTATTGTCGTTTCCGTGTGAAATGACGGAGTAGGACCAATACAGCACAACCCTCGCGGGATTCGACCCCAAGATGCATCTTCTTCACTGTTACGATCGATCGGCGTGAGCCATGTCCGAGCAATACGACCGCCTTAAGACCGCCTTGGCGGACCGCTACACGGTCGAGCGCAAGCTCGGCGAGGGTGGCATGGCCACGGTCTACCTTGCCCACGACGTCAAGCACCATCGGAAAGTGGCCCTCAAGGTCCTACTACCCGAACTCGCCGCCGTCATCGGGGCGGATCGTTTCCTCAACGAGATCCGCGTCACCGCCAACCTGCATCATCCCAACATCGTGCAGCTCTACGATTCCGGTGAGGAGGACGGGGATCTCTATTACGTGATGCCGTTCGTAGATGGGGAGTCCCTTCGCGACAAGATCGAACGGGAACGGCAACTCTCCATCGAGGAGGCGGTCTCGATTACGCGCGTGGTAGCGGACGCCTTGGACTATGCCCACCGCCGCGACGTGATTCACCGGGACATCAAGCCCGACAACATCATGCTGCACGAGGGCACGCCCATGGTGGCGGACTTCGGTATCGCGCTCGCGGTGAGTAACGTGGCGGGCGACCGAATCACGGCAACTGGGTTGTCGTTGGGGACGCCCTCCTACATGAGCCCGGAACAGGCGACCGGTGACCGCGTGGCCAAGCCCTCGACTGACATCTATGCACTCGCGAGCGTGCTGTACGAAATGTTGGCCGGTGACCCACCGTTTACCGGGTCCAACGTCCAGGCTGTGATCGCCAAGGTCGTCGGCGAAAAGCCGGTGAAGCTCCGTACGATCCGCGATACCGTGCCCGCGCACATTGAAGCTGCCGTGGACAAGGCCCTGGCCAAGGTACCGGCCGATCGTTTCGAGAGCACCAAAGCGTTCGCGGCGGCGTTGGTTGCGGATACACCGGCGGTCCCGGTTGCGCCGCCGCCGGTAGCGGAATCGGGCTGGCCGCGCACGCTGCGCGTCGCGTTGCCGGTGGCGGCAGTGGTGGCGGCCTTCGCGTGGGTGCTGTTTGGCCGTGGCGGAGGTGAGCCGGTGGCCGAGGACCAATCCGGAACGACCATTAGACGCATTACCAGCTTCTCCGGCTGGGAGATGTCCCAGAGCTGGTCTCCGGATGGCAGTCAGATCGCCTATGCGCACATCGTCCGCGGCGATGCCGATATCGCGATACTGTCGCCGGGTGGCGGGGAGCCTCACATCCTTACGTCGGACAGTCCGGCCGACGAAATCAATCCCCGCTGGTCACCGGACGGATCCAAGATCGCATTCATCTCGGATCGTGGTGTGGGCTCGAACATCTACTGGATTCCGCCAACGGGTGGCCCAGAGCGCCTGATCGCGGAAACCCACATTCCGTTCCTCGAGCGCATGTTCACGTGGTTCACTTCGTTGGGGGCCAACCCGTGGTCCCCGGATGGAGAGGAGTTGCTGTTTTCTAGGATGGATCCCGCCGGTGACGCCGCCGTCTGGAAGATCGACCTGTCGACGGGCAACGAGATCAAACTGACGACGCCCCCGCTGGGCGCCGAAGACGTCTCGGCGTCGTTTTCGCCTGACGGAGAACGGATCGTGTTCGCGCGACTCGAGAACGGCATCTGGTCGATTTGGCTTCTGCCGGCCGATGGTGGCGAAGCGCAACTCGCCCTGGGCGAGGGCCTCGACTTCCTGCCGGCGTGGTTCCCGGACAACGAGCGGCTCGCCGTGACGTCGTTTCGGGGTGGTGCTCCAAACATCTGGGAGGTCGACTTGCGTTCGGGCGATTGGCGCCAGCTAACCTCGGGGGGGACGGGATGGCACTATTCACCCGTAGTCGCGTCGAACGGCGCGATCTCCTACAATGAGTTCGATCATCAAGTGGACGTCTATTGGGCGTCGCTGGAGCAACCAAACGAGGAGCACCAGCAGCTCACCAGCTTCACGAACAACAATTTCGCACCTCGAGTGTCCAAAGACGGCAACTACGTCGTGTACTGGAGCGACCGGACGGGTAACGACGAGCTGTATGTCCTGGACCGTACGTCGAATCAGCATCGCAATCTGACCGACAATCCGGCGAACGACCGCCTGGGAGATTGGTCGCCGGATGGCAGCCAAATCGTATTCATGTCCAACCGTGGCAGCGCGGTCCAACTGTGGGTTGTGAATACCCAAACCGGCGTCACCCGACTGCTCACCGACCATCAACTCCCGTGGTCAACACACTCGGGAGACACGCAGGCAGGACCTCGATGGGCTCCCGACGGGACCGCGATCGCCTATCTCGCTCCCGTGCCAGGCGAAGGGCACGCGTTGTGGCTCATCGATCCTGACGGTGGCAACCGACGCACCTCGGCAGTCCGCGACGCATTCAGCTTTGACTGGTATAAGGACGGCCAGCGGGTCGTCTACACGCGCCGGGCTCCAGACGGGTCCGGCCTGGTGGAGTTGCGCGCCGCACATCTGGGTTCGGGTGACGACGTCCTGCTTCGAACCGGGTCCCTGTCGGAGGTAGCGGTGTCGCGTGACGGGAGCGCCGTGACATTCATCGAGTCGATTAGTCACTTTACGATGGATCTGCTGATGCAGCGCCTGAATCCGACGCAAGCGCCAGGCGAGCTTCCCACCACCAACGGTGAACCGCGCCAGATCACGTTTGGGAACGGCGAGTGGCACGTGCACAATGGCGGGTGGGCGTGGGATGGCAGTGGTGTCGTCTACTCCCGCGATCGCGACTTCGGCGACATTTTCGTCATCGAGCCGAATCGCTAAGGGCATGCTCCTAATGAAGTCACCATGGACGACGGTGGCCGTGCTGTTCGTGAGCGTTGGCCCGTTGCCCGCTCAGGCACCGGCGTCGTTGGCCACGATTCCGGAAACTGCGACTTTCATCATGCATTCGGAGTTCGTCGGCGCGGATTTCCAGGTCTCCGTCTCCTTCCCGTTCGGGTATCATCAAACAGCCGACGCCCAATTCCCGGTACTCTATCTCCCAGACGCGTGGTGGACGTTCGGCATGGCGACCGACATTGCTCGCGTGCTATCTGCCGACCAACTCATTCCACCGATCTTGGTGGTTGGAATCGGTTACCCGGGCGGACTCGGCGACGCCATCGCCCTTCGTGTTCGTGACATGACGCTCCGGCAGAGCGACGCCGTGGAACAGTTCATCGCGCAGGAGGTAGCGGCGTTCGGCCCGCATCCACCTCTCACTTCCGGGGGCGCAGACGCCTTTCTCCTATTCCTTACCGAGGAGTTGGCCCCACGCATCGAACGGGACTATCGCGGCGATCCAAACCAACGCGTGCTGCACGGGCATTCGCTCGGCGGAAGCTTCGTGGTCGATGCCGTTTTCCGGCAGCCGGAAGCATTCACGCATTACATCGCGTCCGCGCCGGCCCTCTTTATCGACGACGGCGTGAGCTTCCTGAACGAACAGGAGTACGCGGCTGCCCACGAATCGACCCCGGCCAGCCTGTACATTGCCGTAGGGCTGCTCGATGGACCAGAAATCGTGACAACCGTTGCGGCGCTCGAGGATACGCTGAACGTGCGAGAGTACGATGATCTGCGCTGGGTGGTCACTCGATTCGAAGGCCAGACGCATCGCTCGGTGATGCCGGTAGTGCTCAGGGATGGGTTGCGTTGGATCTTCTCCAATCCCCGCCGTTGAGGCTGTCCCAGCGCTCCACACCCTTCATTAGAAAGCTCTAATTCTCACCCGGCACCGTTGCCCTCGGTGTCCGTAACTTCCTACCTTCTCCCAGATGAGACTCTTGCTAGTCGAAGACGATCGGAACCTGCCCACATTTCTGCGCAAGGCCTCCGCGAGGAGGGCTCTACACCGAATCAGGTGACAGTGGACTGGAACGGGCACTGAACCACGAGTACGAGTGCATCCTGCTCGACATCATGCTGCCGGGGCGCGACGGATTCTCTGTCGTCGAAGAGTTGCGCAAGCGCGGCGTGGCAACGCCGATCTTGCTCCTTACGGCCCGTCACCAGCTCGAAGATCGGGTTCGGGGCCTGGAGGGTGGCGCCGACGACACCTCACGAAGCCTTTCGACCTTCCCGAACTCATGGCGCGCATCGTGGCGTTGATTCGGCGGGCGAACCTACGTCACGAGGATGTGGTGCTCAAGGTGGGCACATTGCAGATCGACCCACTGCAGCGACTCGTCTCCAGTGGCGATCGCAACATCGACTTGAGTCCCCGCGAGTTTGCCCTGCTCGAGTTCTTGATGCGGAATGCCGGGCGTACCGTTTCACGATCTCGCATTGCCGAAGCGCAACGGACTTGTCGGTGTGGCCGTCGCCGACACGGGGTCGGGATCGCTCCGGAAGATCTCGATCGCGTTTTCGATCGCTTTCATCGTGCCGAGCACTCGCGGAGTCGCGCACACGGCGGCGCAGGATTAGGACTCACGATCGCTCGAATGCTAGCGGAGCTTCAGGGTGGGAGCATTTCGGTAGACAGCACACCAAATGAGGGCAGTCGCTTCGTGTTGTGGCTGCCCGCGGGGGATTAGGACTTCCAAGCTTCACCCACCTTTAACAGTCATCTCACCTTCGAGGAGCAATAATCGGGACGATTTGGGGAACAGGGACCATTGCCGAAGAGGGAAAATTCCCATGCGTAATCTCCTAACACCACTCCATAACGACGCAGAAGCGGCAAACGAATACAGACTTCTCTGCAGTTGTTGCTCCCGCATCCCGTTGGAGCTGAATCATGAACAAATCGATCTTCTAAGAGATCAAATGGGCTTTACCTATCGACAAGCGGAACTCGCCGCCAGCCTCATTGAACAGAACCAGGTGCCACGGTGGTACGCGTGGAGGGGATTCCCGGAAGACCACGAACTGCGAGCTGCTGTGTCGGCCAATCCTCCATCGCACGGCTCGCCAGAAGTTGATTGTGATTGTGAAGAAGAGAGATGCCGAGAGAGTGTCGAAATCGAGAAACAACACATCGTTTCCATCCCTCTCACCGAGGAGCAACGGGCAGCCATTCGTGACAAAACGGGTGGAGCGAGCTTCGCTCTCGAGTGCTCGGCC
>JBDHLU010000091.1:0-15188 GCA_039656555.1 Gemmatimonadota bacterium
CGTGCTGTTTGCCGTTCCGATGGCGCTTGTGGGCGTGTTCGCGATCTTCATCGTGACCGGCGCGAGCTTCACGCGTGAGGCGTGGATCGGGGTGATCATGATGGGCGGCATTGTCGTGAACAACGCGATCCTCTTGGTGGCCCATGTGAATCAATTGCGCCGGGTAGATCGCGTCCCGTTCAACGAGGCCGTCACCCGTGGTACCATCGAGAGGGTGCGTCCTATCCTCATGACCAGTGCGACCACGATCTTCGGCCTGCTTCCCCTCGTGTTGTTCAGCGAGTTCGCGGATGCGAACATTTGGAACGCGCTGGCCTATGCACTCATTGGCGGACTCGCCAGCTCAACGCTGTTCGTCCTCACGGTCACCCCCGCGCTGTACTTGCTGTTCGAACGGACAAGGGTGCTGGCGGGAGTGATCTCGACACTCGTGTTGTTGGGTGTTCTGGTGTTATTGCCACTCGTTTTGATCCCGGCGACGCCCGCAGTCGAGAACATTCGGGACGCCGGTTGGCTGCTCCCGATTCTGGTGCTCGGCATCGGGTTCATTGGTGGGCGCGTTGCCGAGAGCCTTCGCCTGGCATTTTTCGTGTGGTTCATGGTTGGTGGACCCATGATTGTCGCGGCTGTAGCACACGGCATGTGGACGTTGCTTTGGATTGCCGCACCGCTGCTTCTTGGTACGCTGGGCGGAGGGCTGACCGCGGCGTTGAAACTGTTTGCGCGTCCGGAGCCGAGTGCCGTAGCGGCGGGATAGCCGACGTTGGCTTTCTTGACGTAGCGGAAGACGCCTACGCGACAATCCTCTTGAATAATTCCACGCCGATGTTCCGGCCGCAGATCACCAGCACGACTTTCTTTCTCTTGAACCGGTCGGGCGCCTGGCAGAGCGCCCCCACACTCAACGCCGCGGACCCTTCGGCCACCAAACGGTGCTCTTCGAACAGCAGACGGATCGCCCGTTCGATTTCTTCTTCGCTGAGTAGTACGACGTCGTCGACGTGTTCCTGGCACAGGGCCAGCGTGATGCTGTCCAAGTCGAGGTTTCCCGCACAGGTGTCGGCGAGGGTGGGCTCGGTTTCCATTTCGATTATGCGCCCGGCCTTCAACGATTCGTACATGACGGGTGAGTTGGCGGGCGACACCCCGACGATCTCGACATTGGGATCGTGGGACTTGAGCCACCCGCCCGATCCCGAAATCAGCCCCCCACCTCCGCAGGCAAACACTGCGACATCCACGGTGGGAAGTTGCTTCGAGATCTCGAGGCCGCAGGTGCCCTGCCCACCGACCACGAAGGGGTCGTTGTACGGCGACACGTAGATCTTGCCCTCCTCCTTCGCCACCTGACGCGCCCGCTTCTCCGCGTCCCCCGCTTCAGCGCCGTCGATGACGACATCCACGCCGCGGGCCCGCAGTAGTTCCAACCGTGAAGGGTCGATGTCCTCGGCGACGAAGACCGTGGCGCGGCGCCCGCGAAGCCGCATCGCCTCGGCCACGGCCAACGCATAGTTGCCGGTAGACGCCGAGACGATGCCCCGGTCCAACTCCTCGTCCGAAAGCGACATGATCTTGCTGACGGCTCCGCGGAACTTGAACGACCCGGTCTTCTGCATGAGATCCAGCTTCAGCCACACCTCGCCGTCGATGAGCTTGCTGAGAACCGGCGAGTACTCGAGCGGCGTCTCGACCAGATACTCCCGAGATCGTTCCTCGGCATCCAGTACCAGCTGCCTCACGTCGAGCCGTAGTGTTTCCACTTTTGTCATCGTGTCTGCTTCTCCAAGAATGCACGGTTGACCATCGTAGCGATTTGAATGTCCTGAATCGCAACGCCCGTCAGGTCGGCGACCGTGATCTGCTGGTCATCGGCTCTTCCCAACGTTGGATTCTCGATTACGGTGCCAAGCTCGCGGATGGCGCCTTTGTCCACCATGCCATCTCGGACGGCATGGAAACATTCACCGTGGTCGACGCACTGGGCAACGCTGTCGGCGACCACGACATCAGCCTTGCCCAGGAGTGCTCCTTCCAGTTCCTGTTTTCCGTGATCGTCTGAACCCATAGCCGTAATATGCGTGCCCGGTCGCACCTGGTCGGCCCGAATCAGGGGAGCCGTGGCTGAAGTCGTCGTGACGATGAGTTCGCACCGGGACGTCAGGAAATCCATATCTGGGGCTTCTTGAAACTCGATGCCCCAGGCCCGAACGTCCGGTCTCGCTTGAAGCCTCTCGATCAGCGCACGAACGTTGGTGCGGTTTCTTCCCCAGACGATGCAACTGCGGCAGTCGACGACGTGTCGCAACAACTCCAGTTGCAGTCCTGCCTGGACGCCCGTACCCACGATGCCGATGTGATTGACCTTTGATGGTCCGAGATGCCTTGCCGCCACGGCGCCGGCCGCCGCCGTGCGGATGTCGGTGAGCCAGCCCTCGTCCAACAGCAGCAGGTCCAAGGCGCCGGTCTTCTGACTGAAGACGAGAATCACTCCGTTGGCGACCGGCACGCCCAACGCCACGTTGTTCGGGAACGCCGAGGCCATCTTCATGACGTAGAAGTGGCCACCGGTTACGGATCCGTACTTGATGTGCACGTCGCCCGGCGGATCGTCGAAGTGCAGGAACCCCACGGGCGGTACCTGTACTCGGCCCTGTGAATAGAGGGCGAAGCCGGCCTCGATATCCTCGATCAACCGCGGGATATCGACCAACTCCTTGATCTCATCCAGCCGCAAGACTGTGGTCGTTGGCATGATCTTCTACCCAACGCTTCCGAGCGCGACGCGAACGGCTTCGCCGCTGACGCCGCTCGACTCTTCCGACGCAAAGAAAGCGATCATCTCGGCGACCTCCTGAGGCGTGGCGACGCGGCCCGGTGGATACAGGGCCGCCCGTTCCTCCCACACCTGTTCGGGTGTGACGCCATGCTCTTCCGCATCGGCGCGGGCCGAGCGCTCGGCCATCTCGGTTCGCACCCAACCGGGCAGTACGGCATTCGAGGTAACGCCGTGCGCGCCCGCGTCCTGTGCGACCGCTCGCATCAACCCGATCAATCCGTGTTTGGCTGCCGTGTAGGCGCTTCCCGCGTATTCGGCGACCAAGCCGGCCGTCGAACTGGTGTAGACGAGGCGTCCGTAGCGGCGTTCTACCATGCCGCGCACGACCAGCCGCGTGAGGTGGAAGGGTCCGTCGAGGTTGATCCGCATCGTCTCGCTCCAGACCTTCGGATCCTGCTCCCAGATCACCCGCTCGTGGGCCGATCCGATACCGTGATTGCAGACGAGGATGTCGATCGGTCCCAAGCGGCGCTCGGTTTCCGCGACGGCAAGCGCGCAACCATCGGGCGTGCCGAGGTCTGCGACTGTGTATTCGAGGCCGAGCGTGGCCAACTCCTGTTCACTGCGCGAGATGCCCATGACCTGCGCGCCACGCGCCGCCAGCAGCTCCGCGGCCTTGCGCCCGATGCCGCGGCCCGCGCCCGTGACTAGTGCGATCCGGCCCTCGACTCCTGCCATGCTTTGAACCTCCCTTGCGTCCTTATCGCGTTCGCCCGGCCGCCGGCCTATCCTGCTGCTACAACTTACGCGCGGTAGGCCGAGTACCGAAAGCACTGCGACGCGCGAGCACGACAAGGCGGATCGTTGCCACTGGGGGCTAGTGGTGTAGTATCTCAAGGTGTCGGCCACGGCAACCTGAGAGAATGTATCATGACGAATGTCCATGACCTTTCTGCACTCACCCGTGGCATATTCCTCGTCGGTGCGGCCGGGGTTATCGCGTTCATTGCCGCACCTGCCACTGCCCAGCAGATCCCTGATACTGCCTTTGCCCCCCCGATCGGTCAGTCCGAATACGACGTCGGAGCCGGACCAGCCGTGTTCATCGATGCCGCACACTTCAACTTTCACACGGCCGAGGGGCGATACCTGGCCTTCGCGAACCTGCTGCGCCGTGATGGGTACGTCGTCGAGTCAAATCGCGAACCGTTCACGCCTGCAGTGCTCGAACGCGCAGACATCCTAGTGATTTCGAACGCGATGCACCAGCAGAGCGAACTGGACTTTGCGCCGCTGCCGAACCTCTCTGCGTTCACTGCCGACGAGATCGCAGCCGTAGAAGCGTGGGTGCGGACGGGAGGTTCACTCTTGCTGATTGCCGATCACATGCCGATTGCCGGACACGCAGAAGCCCTGGCCGCGGTGTTCGGACTCCGTTTTCAAAACGGTTTCGCGTTCGATTCGACAGGTAACGGTCTTACCACGTTTCGGCGTTCCGATGGGTCGCTTCCATCCAGCGGAATCGCCAATGGCCGCCATGCGGCCGAGCGCGTGGATTCCGTGCGAACGTTCACGGGCCAAGCGTTTCGCGTAGATCCGACTGTCGATGTCGAGCCGGTGTTGATCGTGCCGGAAGGCTACACGCTGTGGCTTCCCGAGGTGGCGTGGGAATTCTCGGAGTCTACACCTCGCGTACCTGCCGATTACCTCTTACAAGGCGCGCTCGTCCGACATGGGCGCGGACGAGTGGCGGCGTTCGGTGAGGCGGCGATGTTCAGCGCGCAGCTCGCGGGGCCCAACCGCCGGCCGATGGGGATGAATCATCCTGGTGCAGCGCAGAACTATCTGTTCGCGCTCAACGCCATGCATTGGCTTTCGGGGCGACTTCCCTAGTTGGGGCCCTGTCTGCCTTCCCGCCTTACGAGCAAGTCCGTTAACGGAGGAGCGAACGGAAATGAAGAATCGAATAGTGGCCGCGTTATGGTCGAAGGCCTTGGTCGTGCTGGCGTTCGTCGTTCTGCCCGCCGTCGCCACTGCGCAGGAGTCCGGAGCCGCGGCGCCGGTACTGGACGGTGCCGCACGGGAAGCCGTCGTCCTCCGTATCAGCGAGTTGCTCCAGGAGCGCTACGTCTATCCTGAGCCAGCGGAACGGGCCAGCGCCGAACTGATCGCTCGGTTCGAAGCCGGCGAATACGATGGTGCATCGGAGGCGTTGGCGTTTGCGACGATGCTGACGGAGGCGTTGCAGGGAGTGACGAACGACAAACATCTCCGTGTGCGCGTCCGCCCACCCGAGCGCGCTCGTGTCGAGCGCGAAGACCCCGAGCTTGCGAGAGCACAGGCGGCCGAGCAGGCCCGGAGACGGAACTACGGCTTTGAGCGGGTCGAGCGTCTCGAAGGGAATATCGGGTACGTCAATTTGCGGTACTTCGATGGCAGCCCTGCGGCCAAGCCGACCGCGGCGGCGGCGATGAACTTCCTGGCCAACGTCGATGCCGTCATCTTTGACATGCGCCAGAACGGCGGCGGCAGTCCGGAGATGATCCGGTACGTGAGTTCCTGGTTTTTTGGCGAACCGACCCACCTCAACAGTCTGTACTGGAGAGCTGGGGATCGGACGGAGGAGTTTTGGACGTACGAGGAAATTCCGGGCTCCCACCGCCCAAACGTGCCGATCTTCGTCCTGACGAGCAGTCGCACGTTCAGCGGTGCCGAGGAGTTCAGCTACAACATGCTGACACAGGAACGCGCCACCTTGATCGGCGAGGTGACGGGCGGTGGGGCAAACCCGGGCGGCTCGGTCGTGATCAACGATCAGTTCGAGGTTTTCATTCCCGTTGGTGCTGCCGTGAATCCGATCACCGGTACCAACTGGGAAGGCGTGGGCGTGACCCCCCACATCGAGGTGAACGCGGACGACGCGCTCGATGTCGCCATGGAGAAAGCGCGTGCTGCCGCCGAAGCCTTTCGTGCGAATGAGAGACAACGATGAGACCCATGTTGTTGATGCTTACTGCAGCGGCACTCTTTGCGTGTGATCGAGAGCCACAAGAATCACCCTCGGCAGGTTTCGAGGGTGATCTAGAGGCACTCAAGGAATATTTTCACATTCCCGGGATGGCGGCGATTGTCACGCAACGTGGGGAGGTCGTCTACGAGAATTATTTTGGCTATGCGGATTTGGCAACCGAACGACCTGTCGATTCGACGACCATTTTTCCTGTTGGGTCAATAACCAAAACGTTCGCCGCCGTACTATTGATGCAGCTGGCCGAGGCCGGCGACCTGGACCTGAACGACCCAATCAACGACTATTTGGCCGATTCACAGCTGTCCGACTCCATCACAATTCTGCATATCCTCTCGCAAACTTCAGAGGGAACACCCGGTAGTTTTTTTAACTATGGCACCCCGAGATTTACGCTCTTGACAGAGGTTTTGGAAACCGCAAGTGGTAAGTCACTCGCGCACCTACTGGACGACAACATTCTACAGCCCCAGGGTCTGCACAATACGTTGCCGATCGTCAGTCACGCCAACGTGGATTCGTTGTCCGATATCCTCGCCAAGCCCTATGCGTATTACGGCGAGATTGAAGATGGCCGCTATGACATAGGGTTCGCCGCCGGGTACGGGGTTGCGTCAACGCTACGAGATCTTGCCAAGTTTGCCCAATCTCTCGGATCGGGAGCACTGATTGCTGATAGTAACACACGCAAAATGTTCTCACCCTTTCCGACGTCAACTGGGATCAGTCCTTACGGGTTGGGCATCTTTTCCCAAGCGTTTCTCGGCAAGCAGATCGTGTGGGGATACGGCCAGGAAGAATATTTCTCAGGCCTAGTGTTAAGAGTGCCAGAGGATGATATCACGTTGGTGTTGTTGGCGAATAACAAGTTGATGAGTGATCCTGCTCGGCTCATCAATGGCGATCTCACCTACTCCTTGTTTGCCTTGAGTTTCTTGAAACACTTCGTGCTCGATGTACCGACCCACATCGATTGGATGAATGTGGATTTCCACGAAGCCTTGGATGTTCCGTCGGTGCAGGGCGACTACGGGCCGTTCTATCGCCAAGAGATGCTCGCCAACGCGATTGCTGGCACGATCATGTGGAGGACCGATAGCACCGCAGTGAGGAGAAGCAAAGATTTCGTTGCGTTGGCATTTGAACAATTTCCAGACTATGCAGGATATGGGAACCAATCCTTGATGCTATTGCTGTCGTATCTCTCGACTCAAGGAGTGAGAGATTGCGATGACGCGATGGAGAATGTGGGGGCGACGCTCCTTGGAGCGAATCCGCTTGACCCGTACGTGAACGAATCATTGGGGGATCACTACAAGCACCTTGGAGAAACGGAAAAGGCCTTCGAATATTTTGAGACGATCGCAGAGTCTGACAACTTCAATCCGAATTGGTATACGATCGAAGCGCTGGATTTCTTAGGGGACTATTACAAACAAGAGAATCCCGAGTTGGCGAAGGATTATTTCCAGAGAGTCGTCGATATTGGTTGGAACATGGGCGGCCTGCTGGATAAGGCGAAGCAGGAACTCGAGGGGTTCTGAAGAGGTCATAGCGCTCGCGGCCACCACCTCGACTCCGTATCTTTGGCTTCATGTCTGACCTCACCTCACCCGGCTATCGCGGGAAGCGATCGACTGACGGGAAGGTCCTTCACATGCGCTTGTTGTTTGACTGCCTCCACTGTCGCCTAGTCTGT
The DNA here is from genome assembly GCA_039656555.1 of Gemmatimonadota bacterium. Taxonomy (GTDB): domain Bacteria; phylum Gemmatimonadota; class Gemmatimonadetes; order Gemmatimonadales; family GWC2-71-9; genus CAMYLY01. Next base: position 7,504 of record JBDHLU010000091.1, read on the forward strand.
CTCACACTATCGACTGCCTTGGCCCTGGCGTGTGGTACCGGTACGGAATCGCCGCTTGTAAGTGACGACACGATCGTTGCCCTGGACGAGGTCCTACGGTCGGCCGTGGCCGCCGGCGATGTCCCGGGTGTGGTTGCCATCGTCGTAGATCGCGAAAACGTTCTGTACAGTGGCGCCGCAGGCGTGATGGATGCGGAGGGTGCACAGGAGGCCATGCAGCCCAACGCGATCTTCCGAATCGCCTCGATGACGAAGCCCATCACATCGCTCGGCATCATGATCCTGGTGGAAGAGGGCATGCTGTCGCTCGAGGCTCCCGCCTCCGACTACCTACCCGAACTCGAACGCCGTGAAGTCCTGGTGAGTGTCGATGTCGACAACTCGTCGGTAACCACTCGGCCGGCCTCACGTCCAATCACGATCAGGGATCTTCTTCGCCACACGTCTGGGTTCGGCTATTCGTTTTCGAGTCCCGCGCTCCTCGAGGTCTCGAGAGGCACGGAAATCCCCCCCCGCGAGCACCCCATTCTCCACGATCCAGGCACGAGATGGACGTACGGCATGGGCACGGCGTTTCTGGGATGGATTATTGAAGAGGTGTCCGGCCAATCTCTTCCTGAGTTTTTCGCTTCCCGCATTACCGGTCCGCTTGGGATGGAAGACACGTCCTTTGATCTCGCCCCTGAGAATCATGGCCGATTGGTGGCGATGTACCGGCGCGGCGACGCCGGACTGGTGGGCGAACCAAACCCGGATGAGCATCCCCCTGAAATCCGCGGCGATGGTGGACTGCTTTCGACGGCCGGCGACTATGCGCGGTTCGTGCAGATGATCCTGGGTAAGGGAGCACGCAGTGAGGTGAGGGTAGTTGAGGAGTCATCCATTGCTGAGATGACGCGGGACCACCTCGAGGGCATCACGGTGGTCGAGCAGCCCGGGGCAATCCCAACCCTCGCAATGGCCTTTCCGCTTGGGGCCGGCAAAGACGGCTTTGGGCTCGGCTTTCAAATAAGCGTTGGTGAGAGTGTCGGAGGCCGACCACCCGGCAGCTTGAGTTGGGCCGGCATCGCGAACACACATTTCTGGATCGATCCTGCGAATGAGATCGGCGTCGTGCTCTTGCTCCAACTGCTCCCGTTCTACGACGACAAGGCCGTGGAGCTGCTGACGGCGTTCGAGAGAACGCTATACGGCGGATTCGCGAGAGACTAGAGAGGACAGAAGGCAACATTAGGGACAGCGCCTACGGTGCAGGCAAGCGATAGGTGAACTCGTAGAAGTGCTCGCCGTCGATGATGTCGATCTTGAACTCGCCTTCCAGTCCGACCAATTCCTCAGTGCCTGAGTCGGGAACGACGGTGACGGCGAGGGATGGTGTGCCACGGTTCATGGTACCGGAGTGTTGCAGCACGAACGTTCCTCGTTTTCCGTCCAGCACGCCCACGACCCGCTCGAGGGCAACGTAGCCGGCAGATCCATCGGTACCCGTCATGGCGCTGAGCATTTGACCCATGGTGTTCGCGGTGAGGTCGCCGGAGATCTGTTTGTCGATGGACATGCGCGCAAGCTTGAACTCCGGGTCGGCCCCCTCAAACACCAGAGGCTTCATGGAGACGACGAACGTGCCTTTTGCGGTGTGGGTCATGGGCTTCCTTTGTTCTTGTGAGTCGTGTGAGGCGATCGAGAGCACCAGCGCGATCTGAGCCAGGATAAAGAAGTTGTCCATGCGAGATAGTGGGGATAGTAGCGAACTCTACCCTACCCGCACATCAACAATCAACAATCAGAAATCGAAAATCAGTTCCCTTGCGCCGCTTCGAACGCGACGGGCCAGTTCTCGACCAGAATCAACTCGGGTTTCGTCATTTGAAGATTGACCGCTCGCATCATGATGAAACGTTGGTCGTCGGGGGCGACGTCGTACAACGCGTATTGCTCGCCTTGGCGGAAGAGGATGGTGGGCGGCAACGTGAATAACACGTCGCGTTGCCGCACGGGGATGTCGGATCCGGGGGTGACGGTGGCGACGACCATTTCGTTGTTGCCATTGATGAAAAAAATTTCACGGCCACTGTGGGACCACCGCGGCATGACGCCCCCGTCGGTCGACACGAGCCACAGGCCGTCGTTCACATTGGGGAAGGGGCGCAGGTAAATCTCGTTGCGGCGCGTTTCGTCGGATTCGTAGACCAACCACCTGCCATCCGGCGAGAGCGTGATCGCTTTTTCGTCGAACGGCGAGACGATGAGCGCCGCCGCTGCGGTGTCCGTTGCGGGTCGGAGCCCCCAGACGTCGCGACCGCCAGCGATGGTCGTGGACCCTCCGGTCCGGGTGAGCAGCCACTCCTCGTCCGGTGACATGACGGCTTCCCAGAGCGGCAGCTCGTGGTCGAACAGCATTTCCCTGTTGCCGGTTCCTGTGGCCCGCTTGGCAAAAATGGCGGGATTGTTGGGCGCGAAGCCGCTGTCGGAGAGAAACGTGATGCTCTGCCCGTCTGGTGTCCACCTCGGCCGCACGTCGATGCCCGGGTAAAAGGTCAACCGCGATGCAGGTCCGCGCGGGAGTTCCTTGAGCCAGATATCGTAGTTGGCGTCCTCGAGCGTGGTTATGGCGAGGCGGGTGCCGTCCGGCGACAGCGACAGTCCGCGGTTGTTGCCGCCAGGGTCGAACGTGTATTCCGGATCGATCGGGGTGAGCGTGCCGTCCCGCGACAGCCACACGAGTTCATAGCTTGGCGGAGCGCGGCTGCCCGCGAGGTACACCATTGTGCCGGTTCGCGACACACTGAAGTAGTTGTATCCGCCGCCGGGCGGGAACACGTCTTCGATCAGCGGCACCGGCGGACGCGTGAACTCCAGCGCGTCGACATCGAACGGCGCAACCATCAAGGTTCGGCCATCGGGCGTCGTGTACAGGAGATACCCCGATCCGTAGCGCGGGAACTGTCCGTCCGTCAGGGATTTCGTTTCGCCGCTCGCGATGTCCACCGTCACAATACTCGGACCGTCGGCATCCGTCCGTTCCGCCACCAACGCCTTGTTTCCCGGCAGCACGTCCAGCCAACTATTGAATCCCCCCGTCGCAGAATCCGCTTGGCTGACAATTTCGACTGGTCCACCGGACGGCGGGACACGCGCAAAGCCCGTGCTGAGGTGGTCGAAGTAGATCCACGCACCATCATCACTCCACCGGGCGCAGCATCGCACGCCTTCTGTGACGATGGTGCGCGCCACCCCTCCCTGGAGTGGCAACACACGCAACGACCCTTGCCGGGTGAAGGCCACTTCCCGCCGGTCGGGCGACAAGGCTGGCGGGCCCAATTCGATTGCGTTTCGAATGGGGGACCCTTGGAGCGCGTCCCACTGCCGCACCCACATCTGCGAGACGGCGTCAGCCGCCGGCCCTTGATAGACCAACATCGAGCCATCAGCAGCGAGGTCGAATGCGAAGGCGCCGCTGAGGGCCTGGGCCTCATCGAGAAAGACCGAGACGCGGGTGACTGGCGTGGCCGGCTGCGGACGCCCGAGCGCCCAAACGGTCGCGGCGAAGAACACCACCGCCAGGATGGCCGCGACCGGTCCGAGGCGGTTCCACACGCTCGTTGTCGTCGGGGTGCGCCCGGTGCCGCGCGTACCGGCGACAGTGGTCGTGAACGACGGATTGGACAGCGCGTTCGAGAAATCTGCGAGCGTGGCGAAGCGGTCGGCCGGTGTTTTGTCGAGCGCCTTGCAGATCGCCTCGTCGATGTGCAGTGGTACGTGATGCCGGTGCTTGGTGATGGGCGCCGCGTCATCGGTGATGATTTTAGCGATGATGGCCTGGACCGAATTACCGAGGTGCGGGGGTTCGCCGGCCAGCATCTCGTAGGCGACGCACGCCAGGGAGTACTGGTCGCTGCGCGACGTGAGATCGCGGTCGGCCGTCGCCTGTTCCGGGCTCATGTAGTGCGGCGTGCCCAGCGACAATCCGGTTTCCGTGAGGCGTTGCCCACCGGCCTGCGTCACGGCCAGTGCGATACCGAAATCCGCTACCATGGCCTGGCCATCGTGGATCAGAATGTTCTCGGGTTTGATATCGCGATGGATGACGTCGTGCCGGTGCGCGTAGTCCAGTGCCGATGCGACGGATTTCGTGATCTCCACCGCCTCGTCAACGCCGAGCTGCTTGTCGCGGTCGAGCTGGTCGCGGAGCGACTCGCCCTCGATGAACGGCATGACATAATAAAGGAAAGAGTCCGCTTCCCCCGAGTCGTAGAGCGCCAGGATGTTCGGGTGCTGCAGGTTGGCGGTGACTTTGATCTCGTTCAGGAACCGCTCGGCCCCGATCACAGCGGCCAATTCCGGCTTCAGGACCTTGAGGGCGACCTTACGGTCATGTTTCAGATCGTGTGCGAGGTAGACGGTGGCCATGCCGCCTTCGCCGAGGTGGCGCTCGAGGCGATAGCGGTCCGCGAGGGCGGTGGAGAGTTTGCCGGTGACTTCGGTCATGGGGGCGAAGATGGGGGCGTACAGGGGCGGCGTCTAGTGGGGATAGCCGGGAACTCCAACCTACCCCACATCGCACATCGCAAATCAAAAATCGACGATCAAGGAGATTACGGCTGCAACCGCATTCGGCGAAGCAGATCTTGGTATCGCGGGTCGGACCGGAGGGGCTCGAAGATTGGATCCGGGAGGTGATATCGGTCATGGGGTCAACTACGATATAAGATTACAGATTCGAGAGTACAGAGTGCAGATGTCTCACCCCGCCCCCAAATCCTAGATCTGTAATCTAGAATCTCGAATCATTTGTTCCCTCCCACCTTCGCCTTCAACTCTTCCACCCAATTCTCGACCACGATGAGTTCGCGATCTCCATCAGCGGCCTCCGGTTGGATCACGAGGAAGCGCTGATCGTTAGGGCCCACCCCGTATGTCGTGACCGTGAGGGGAAGTTGGAACAGCGTCCGGGGCTCACCGACCACAAACGGTGGACCGGGCTGCACCTCGACGGCTACCAGATCATCGCGCCTCTTGTAGAACAGTTCGCGGCCATTGTGCGCCCATAGCGGGACGCCCCCTCCGTCAGTCGAGATCAGGTATCGGGTGTCCGCAACATTGGGAAAGGGAACTACGTAGACCCGAAAAACATTGAGCTCACCTGCCATGTAGGTCAGCCAGCGACCGTCGGGCGACAACTGCGGCGTTACCTCGAACGCCGGCGTCGCCAGTAGTGCAACGGGCACTGAATCCCTCCCCAAATGCACGGCACTGATATTCCCGGTTGCTTCCGTATACACCAACCACTCACCGTCTCCAGACAACACTCCGTCGATGATGGGCTGTTCCGCGTCGCGCAGCAGCCTGGCGGTTTCACTTCCGTCGGCACGTTTGGTATAGAGGTCGGCGTCCCCACCGCGATTGGAGACGAAGACAACATCGCGGCCGTCGGGTGTCCACCGGGGGGCAACGTTGTGACTGCCTTCGAAGGTAAGCTTCCTCACTGCCCCCCGAGGTAACTGTTGGATCCACAGGTGGATGTCGTTCTGCTCGTCCTTCGTGAACGCCAGTTGTGTTCCGTCGGGCGAGAGGGCCATCGAACCAAACGGCACAGGGGAATAGTCGTCAACGAGGCCGAGATCTTCCGTGTCGCCGTCTCGGTCGATCCACACCATCTCGTATTGCGTGGTGCCGCCGGCAGCCATGTACATCAGCTTTCCGGAGGCTGACACGGAGAGCGTTGACCCAAACGCGTTGGGCAGCGACGGAGCCACCTCCACCCCTTCCGTGATCGTCGCCGGTGCGCCGGCCATTTCGAGCCGGTCCGGATCGAACGGCGCCGCCATGAGCAGCCCATCCGGCGTGTGAAACACCACGTACCGTGGCGCCACGAATCTGGGCGCCAAGCCCCGCGTTAACACCGCATACTCGCGGGTGGCAAGGTTCAGCACCGCAACATCGGATTCGGCCGGATCGTTACTCCGAACGATCGTGAACAACACGCCCTTTCCATTGGGGAGGGCCTCCGGCCAGATGTGATCGGTCTCGCCCCGTGCGGTGTCAACGGACGTCACCAGCTCTGGCACCCCACCGGCGTCGGACACCCGCATGATGCCCGTCGTGCCTGCAGCTGTCAGCCCGTCGAAGTAGAGAAATCCGTCGTGGCCCCACGCGAGTCCGTCGGATCCAATCCCGGAGTCAGCGATGGTCACCGCTTGACCGCCCTCCAGTGAGACCCGCTTGATGACGGCACCCGGCTCGCCAAGGGCGATGAACGCAACGTGGGAACCGTCGGGGGAGATAGCGGGGCGAAAGCCACCATCCGTACCCGGGAGGGGGGCACCCCGGAACTGGCCCCTTCTCTGCACGAACAGGACGGGCGTTAGAATGTCGCGAATGACCGGGTACACGAACGTGGTGCCGTCGGGCGAAAGCGCGAGACCCGATCCGGCAGGCGCATCGAATGCGCCATCAGGAATCCTGATACTGTAGCTGGACACAGGCATCACCGGAGCCGGCTGCAAAACGGTCCAAAGCAACATCGCGGCGAGCACCGCTGCCAACACTGTCGTCGCAATACTCAGCGCCTTCCACGGGGCTCGGATCGGCGCACCGGCGACCGCCAATGCGTGCGTCGTCGGAAGCGTGAACGTCGGGTTCGTCAACGCGTCGGCAAAGGCCTTCGCACTCTCGAACCGATCGGCGGCCAATTTCTCCAAACTCTTCGCCACCGCCGCGGTCACGTTCGGCGGAACGGACTTCCGGAGTTCGGTGACGGGGCGCGGCGTATCGGTCACGATTTTCATGATGATCTGCTGTGCCGAGTTACCCATGTGCGGTGGCTCACCCGTCAACATCTCGTACAACACGGTGCCCAACGAGTACACATCCGACCGATGCGTGAGGTCCTTCTCGGCGGTCGCCTGTTCGGGCGACATGTAGTGCGGCGTGCCGAGGCTCAACCCGGTTTCCGTCATGCGCCCGCCCGCCGCGGCGCTCACCGCCAACGCAATACCAAAGTCCGCCACCATCGGTCGACCGTCATGCAGCAAGATGTTTTCGGGTTTGATGTCGCGGTGGATCACCCCGTTCCGATGCGCATAATCCAATGCTTCGGCAACCTCGGTGGCGATCTTCACGGCTTCATCGATGCCGAGCTGTGTTTCCCGATCGAGTTTCTCTCGAAGCGTTTCCCCTTCGATGTACGGCATCACGTAAAAGAGGAATGCCATCGCACCGTCTTGCTGCTCCACGGTCCCACTGTCGAACAACGGCAAGATGTTCGGATGCTGCAGACTCGCGGTGGTCTTGATCTCCTGCACGAAACGCTCGGCGCCGAGCACCGCTGCGAGTTCAGGCTTCAAGACTTTGATCGCAACCTGGCGATCGTGTTTGAGATCTGCTGCCAGATAGACGGTGGCCATACCGCCTTCGCCAAGGCGGCGCTCGATCGTATAGCGGTCGGCGAGTGCGGCTGTGAGCCGGGAAGTGATCTCAGTCACTCGTGTAACATGTGGCCCCACTGTGCTGGGCGCGAGAGGCAAACTTACTTGGGGCCCTTCTAGTTTCCAACACCGAAAACGCCACCTTGGCGCACACGCTCGGATACTCTACCAGGTTCGGTTGATAGAGCCGCGTTTCAAGCCGGCCACTTACCAAAGGACAACGGGGAAGAGGATTAGGCGGGTCGGGGGTTCCACACC
>JBDHLU010000092.1:0-15177 GCA_039656555.1 Gemmatimonadota bacterium
TCCCATCCAGACACTCGGGAAGCTCGGTCGTTGGGACACGTCCGACGAACCTGGCATCGATGCTTGAATCCCGTGCGCGAGATTCGAGTGCCACGCGCTCCACCCCATCGCCAACGATCGTCAATGGCACGTCGGTGCCGCGATCTCGTAGCACACGCATGGCATCGATGAGGTCGCCAATACGTTTTTGCGCCGACAAACGCCCGATCGTCACCACCCCACCGCCACCGTGCGATGGTGACACGAAGCCGCTCGTGTCAGTCGGCATCGGTTGCACGGTAATGGGAATGTCGCCGACTTCGGTGCGCACGCGGTCGGCGAGAAATCTGGAGACCGCAGTGCTCGCTGCCGCCCGCCCAAAGACGCGGCGTCCGAGCCACGATGCACCAGGAAGTCTGCCGAGTAGCCGGGCGTCAGTTCCATGCACGGTAACGACGTAGGGAATACGCGTCTTCGCACTGGCCCTCCAGGCGGCTACACCACTCGGCACCCACCAATGGGCGTGCACTACGTCGAGCCCTTCCGTTTTCGCCAGTGCTTCTACGGATCGACGTAGCGCCCTGACCAGGCTCCAGAGAGTCAACGCGCCAATCGGAGACCGGGCTGCTTCGACCATCGTCCCCCGGTGCGCAAGCCGTTCGAAGCGTTGGGGCGCATAGCGAATGCGGTGTACCGCGATACCATGCCAATCGATCAGTCCACCGTTGCCCGCATCCGACGGCGTGATCACGTGGAGATCGTGCCCGCGCCTATTGAGAGCACGCGCCAAGAGGTCGATGAACACCCCGGCCATGTCCCCTTCGAAGCGGGGAAAGGCGTGGGTGACCATGCCGATCCGCACAGCCTAGGGTGAGTCGCGGTCTCGGAACCCCGCGGCAAGCTTATCGACGGCACGCCCTACCGAGCGCAACTCCTCGCGGGTGCCGGCAAGCATCTCACCGACGAACCCAAAACCGAAGAGGGCGATACCCGACACCACGAGCACCATGACGAGGTCGAGTAACGGGCGAAATCCGTAGCCAAGCCCAACACGGAGAATGATGGCAACGAGGCCAACGAGAAACCCCAAGATGAAAAGGATGCTCCCAGAGATTCCGAAGAACAGGAGCGGTTTCCTCCCAAACTTCAGCTGGAACCAAACCGACAACAGGTCGAGCGCACCAACGGGAATACGCCCGATGCCGAACTTGGACCTTCCGGCGCGCCTCGGCGACAACGTGACCGGCCGTTCGGCAATGCGGTACCCTTCCGCCGCCGCCATCACAACCATGAAGCGATGCCAGTCGGGTCGATTCGGCATAGCAGCCGTCACCTCGCGCCGGTAAGCCTTCACCGCATTCAGATCGGTGACCCGTATCCCAAACACCCATCGACACAACCGATTGTAAACCCCCGACACCAAGGGCTTATCGTAGACGCCCTGCTTCGTACCGGTCACGAGATCGGCCTCCCCTGCCCTGATGGGCTCCACCAGGCTAGGAATCTCCGCGGGTGTGAATTGGAGGTCGGCCGGGTAGAACACAAATACGTCACCCCGCGCTGCATCGGCGCCAGAGCGCAGTGCGTCGGCTATGCCGCGTCGCGTACGGTGCGTGACCGTTCTCAGAAAGTTGTGCTCCTCCCGCAACCGGTCGAGCACCGCACCGGTCTCATCCAGGCTTCCATCGTCGACGACTACGACTTCACATACGTACGTGAGATCACGCAATGCGTCGGCACACTGCTTGATGAATTCCGGGAGGTTTTCGGCTTCGTCGTGGGCCGGAACGAGAACGCTGACGTCTACCCTACCGTCAGTCGCAAGCGTCATACGCGCTTGCGCATCCTGGCCGGTAGCACGCCAAGCTGATCACGATACTTTGCTACCGTACGCCGGGCGATCTGGATCCCTTTTCTCTTGAGCGCATTGACGATGGCCGCGTCCGTGAGCGGTTTTCCTGCGTCTTCGTCTGACACGAGCTTTTGGATTTGCGCTTTGACGGCACGAGAACTGGCGTCCTCGCCGGTAGTGGTACCCAACGAACTCGAAAAAAAGAACTTGAGCGGGAAGACGCCTCGGGGAGTCTGCACGTACTTCTGGCTGGTGACGCGGGACACCGTCGATTCATGCATGTCGACGACTTCCGCGACCTCACGGAGCGTGAGTGGACGAAGGAATTCGACACCCTTCTCGAAGAATTCTCGCTGCCGGTCGACAATGAAGTGCATTACCTTCAACATCGTCTGCCGCCGCTGCTCGATAGCCTGCACCAACCACGTAGCACTGTTGAGTTTTTCAGTGATGAACTCGCGATTTTTTCCTACGAACTTCTTCTTGTCACCTGCGATGTCGCGATAGATCTGGGAAATGCGAAGGCGTGGCACGCCACTGTCGTTGAGATAGATGCGATACTCGTCGTCGATCTTTTCCACCACTAGATCCGGAACCACATATTGCTGGTCCACACGCGTGAACCGCAATCCCGGCTTGGGATCCAAACGGGCAAGCTCGTCCGCGGCATCCTGGATGGTCTTTGGCTCGAATTCGTAACGCTTCGCAAGATCGTTCCACCGGTGCCCGAGCAGATCGTCGAAATCGTCCCGAACCAGACGGTACGTCAGCGTGTCGGTGTCGCCATTGTCCTCCAGCTGCAGCAATAGACACTCTCGAAGGTCGCGTGCGCCAAGCCCTGCCGGGTCCAGTCGTTGGACGATCCCTAGGACGGCCTCGGCCTCGGCCTCGTCGAACGGGTCAGCCCATTCAGCGACCCCATCTCCCTCCGACATGCGCTGCACGAGTTCTTCACGCCGTTCATTCGCGCCAGCAACGATTTCTTCGAGCGTGACCTGCAAATACCCATCATCACCAATACTGCCGATGAGCTCATCGGACAGGAAGTACTGGCGGTCAGTGAGGGTTTGGAGTTGCAGTTGATCCGTGATATGGTCGCCAATGTCTTGGTATTCGACCGCAACGGGTTCGTAATGCTCACGCACCTCGAACTGCTCGCGGGCACCGCCGACGCTGAAGCCGTCCAAGAGAATCGCTTCCCAATCCGTCTCGTCGTCTGATTCCTCTTCCGGTTTTTCCTGTTCGGGTTCCACCTGTTCTTCGACATCGGGCTCGGCCATTTCCAGAAACGGATTGACTTCCAGCTCGGTCTTCAGATGTTGCTGCAGGTCCAGTAACGGCATGTAGAGCAAGTCCATCGCCTGATATAGGCGTGGATTCATGCGCAGCTCTTGGCGGATCCCGATCGATTGGTGCATCGAGGGCTTCATGCGGCAGCCCCCAATCGTTCTCGCAACCGCGAAGTGAGGGTCGGGCCAAGATACGAGTCGGCTACCTCGTCGTTGAAGACCAGTTCTCGTACCGAGCCGGACACCTGGACCTTGCCCTCGAACATGATGTACGCACGGTCTACGATATCCAGCGTCTGTTCCACGTTGTGGTCCGTGATCAGCACCCCAATGCCCCGACCTCGCAAACCCGCGACGATCGTTTGAATGTCGTTGACCGCGATAGGATCCACGCCGGCAAACGGCTCGTCCAACAACATGAACCTGGGTTGCGTCACCAACGCCCTCGTAATTTCGAGTCGCCTACGCTCACCGCCCGAAAGCTGGTACGCCTTAGTCTTCCGAAGATGCGAAATCGATAGCTCGCCCAACAACGATTCGAGTCGGTTCTTCCGCTCCACATCCGAAATCGCCAGCGTCTCCAGAACTGCCCGAATGTTGTCTTCCACAGTAAGTCTTCGAAAGACCGATGGTTCCTGGGCCAGGTACCCGATGCCCAGGCGAGCCCGCTTGTACATCGGTAGCGTAGAGATGTCCTCGCCGTCGAGATAGATCCGTCCCGCCTCAGGCCGCTCGAGCCCGACGATCATGTAGAAGGTCGTCGTCTTCCCCGCCCCGTTCGGCCCTAAGAGACCCACGATCTCCCCTTGCCGCACCTCGACGTCAACTTGGTCCACCACCCGACGCCGTCGGTACGATTTCGTGAGCCCCTTTCCTTGAAGTGAACTCCCGTTTACCGTAGCGAGCTCGCGCGTTCCCTTGAACTCCGCCGCCCGGATCGCGTCGAGGGCCATATCGAGCAGTCGCTCCCTCGCACCACGCCAATCGTCCGAGATTCCATCCCAGACCTCCGACCGGAACCGGATCCGATCCGACCCTGAGATGGGTGACTCGACCGGTTCGAGCATACCCTCTCCCGCCAGTCGCGGCAAAACGGATGTTTGTAAATGCCGAGCGACCTCTTCGGCAGTCGGCACACCACGCTCATGTCCCGAACCGAACTCACGCTCCTGCAGTTGGATGTAGTCGCGTCGGTATTGGGCGGTGATGTCGAAGAGCGTCACGCCTCCGCTGGAGTCGACGCGCCCGAGCAGCGCTGCCAGGGCAAGAGGAAATGACGGGTGGCGACCCGCCGCCGCGGCGTAGAGTTCCTCGATCATGGCAAAGGCTTTCGCAGAGGAGGTTCTAGGTACACACCGTCGCCGTCCTGGACGTCCACCCGGTCGAGTGTGCCGTTGTGGAACAGTACCGTGATTTCGCGCCCGCGGGCATAGTTGATCGCCGGCAAGCCAACCCCGGTCGAGTCTTCGAAGATATGAAAGAACGACTGGGCACTTCCTAGAGCCGCGAGCATCGTCAGACCTCGCCCAGTATCCTGCTCGCCAAACGACGCAACGACGGTGTCACCGGCAATCCAGTCGGATGCCTCGACCGAGTCCGCCTGTGTCATTGCGTGGCCATTCCCAATTCCACGCACTTCGGTGAGTATTTGATCCGGGGTGTCGATGATGAGTGAATCAGCCGTGATCGTTTGCTCGGCTGACACTGCCTGGGGTCGTGTCGACGTCCCCCAGGCGCTCCCGCGCTGGATCAGATCATTGTCGAGTTCAAATTCGATCGTGTCCCCAAGCATCTTCCAATCAGCGCTGGTCGCGACTGCCGAGTCGCGCGACTGAATCCAATTGACACTGTTGTCGATCATGCGGAAATCGATTCGCCGTCCGACCAGCTTGTAACTCGCCGAATCACGTCCGGCCATCTGGGCACCCCCGATCAGGAACCCCTCTCCGACACTCACATCGAGCAGGGAGCTATCTCCACTCGCCGAAAAGTTTTCGCGATCGATGGTGACGTTTCCTCCCGCCCATGAGGCATGGTCACCGCGCAAGCGGATCCGATCAGCCACGATTACGTATGGATCCGCCTCGAGGTCGGTTTCGGTTCGGTATTCCACGGTAGGACGGTTGATCGCGAACATCTCCGTGGCTTCACGGACTCCCGGCACCGCCCTTAGGTAGGTCAGTCGTGACCCAACCAACACCGATCCCGTCTCTTTGTTTTCCAACCGCACGTTCCCGAACGCTTCGAGACGTTCGTCCCTCATGTAGTATGAAGCTCGATCGGAATCGAGCGTCAGTGTCGAATCACGAAATTGTACGTTGCCGACAAAGTCCATCCGCTGTCGATCCGAGTACCACGCGACACTGTCAGCCTCCATCTCAGTCGATTCCCCCCGGCACCGCATGAGAACACCGCCACTGAGGAATTGATGGAACCCGCCCGGCATTTCGGTTGAGATACCCATACCACCACTTCGGATCAACTCGGGATTGCATGTCGAACTTTGCGCCCAAACCGGCGACCATGCTGTGACCATCATCACGGCGGCAACGACCATAGTCCGCCTCAGCGACACGCTACCTCTCCGATCTGACCGCGTCGCGGACGAGTAGTTTCGACCCGGCGAAAATCGGGATCGGATGTGAAAGCATCACCGTCCAGCTGCTGGTCCGGCCCGCAAAACTTGAAGGCTGCCGGCCCCGAGATCTCGTTTCGGTCACGATGGTATCGCAACGTATCGGTCGTAAGACGCCGGCCGTCCGGTGTTACCGCCAGAACGTCACCGCGCGCCTCCATGCTCTGATCACGCCAGTTATACGTGCCTTCCCTCGACGTAATCGTCGAGCTGTGCGCACCCTCCGGCGTATAGAAATCCACCTTCAGGCCAAGCATTTCCGCCGACTGTATGCGTTGATAGAAGAACGCGGTATCTGCCTCCAGCACCACGCGACGGAGACCATCGATAGTGATGTAGTGGACCATGTTGAAGAGCACTTGGTCGGCGGAATCGGCGGCGACGGCGGTCGTAGGGGGCGCATCGGAATCTGAACAGGCCATCGCGAACGCCGCCAACCACACAGCTCCCATCGTGCTTCGCAGGTTCATTGCGCTAGTCGCGCTCCGGTCGACGCGCGCGCGGCATGCCACACGCTGAGCGCTCTATCGACCAAATCAGCGAGTTCGCTGAGCGGCCACATCGACGCACTATCCGACGGCGCGGCCTCTGGATTTGGGTGGGTTTCAAGAAAGAACCCATCGGCACCCGCAGCGGCAGCGGCCATCAGAACGGTCGGGACGAATTCACGGTCTCCGAGAGTGAGGCCGGCACCGGGCCGCTGGACCGCATGGGTCGCGTCGATGAGCACCGACGTCCCAGCACTCTGAAGTCGTGGGATGGTCCGAACATCAACGACCAGGTCGCCGTAGCCAAAGAAAGTGCCGCGCTCGGTGATCGCCACCTCGCTGGCCCCCCCGCTCCGGACCTTCTCGACCGCTGCAACCATCCCGTCGGCTGCCATCCACTGGCCCTTCTTGATGTTCACCGGTAACCCCGTCCGGCCGGCAGCCACCAATAAGTCCGTCTGCCTGCAAAGGAAAGCCGGGATCTGGATGGCATCGACGACGTCGGCAACCAACGGCATTTGTCGCACATCGTGCACGTCGGTGAGCACGGGTAGGCCCGTTTCTGTTTGGACCTTAGTAAGGGCCTCGAGGCCCATCTCGATTCCTGGGCCCCTCGGCGCCGCAACCGATGTGCGGTTGGCCTTATCGAAGGACCCCTTGAATACCGTTCGGATTCCCAAACGCACCGACAACTCAGCGAGGCAGGTCGCTACCTCGAGATTCACACGGTCGTCTTCCAGGGCGCAGGGCCCCGCAACCAAGAAAGGCGCCGGTGACCAGAGTGCCGTCATGGCAATGCCGCAGTCTCCGCCGCTTTGGTTGTCGCCGCGCGACCTTGCGCCCGCGATGATGCCGCAGCCACGAAACTCGCAAACATGGGGTGCGGCCGCATCGGGCGCGACCGGAGTTCGGGGTGGAACTGGCACCCCAGGAACCACGGATGATCTATCAACTCGATGATTTCCACCAACGAGCCATCCGGCGAGATTCCCGTGCATTGCATTCCGAACTCAGCCAGGGTATTGCGATAGACATTGTTCACTTCATAACGATGCCGGTGGCGTTCGCTCACCTCTTCCCTACCATAGATGCGCTCGGCGCGAGACCCGGCTTTCAGCCGGCACGGATAGGAACCGAGTCGCATGGTTCCACCGAGGTCTTCTACGTGTTGTTGGGAATCCATCAGTGAGATCACCGGATTCTCACAGTCTGCCGCGAACTCACTCGAGTTTGTTTCAGGAAGCTTGCAAACGTTTCGCGCAAACTCGATGATCGCCACTTGAAGCCCCAGGCAGATACCGAAGAATGGTAGGTTGTTCTCGCGCGCCCACCGGACCACGTCGACCATCCCCTCCACACCGCGCTCACCAAAACCGCCTGGCACCAGGAGACCGTCGAAACGGCTCAGAATCCGTCCGATCGCCTCCATGTCGGTAAAACTGTCGCTCGACACCCATTCTATGTCGACACCGACCTCGTTTGCGATACCACCATGGACCAGAGCTTCTTGAATCGACTTGTAGGCATCGGTCAGTGCAGTGTACTTCCCAACGATGGCGATCCTGACCCGTTTGGGGGGATGCGTGATCTTCTTGACCATCGCACTCCACGGGCGCAGGTCCGGCTCCTTCACGTCCAGCCCGAGCCGTTCGCACACCAAGCTGTCGAGATTCTGCTCGTGGAATCGGAGGGGGACCTCATAGATGGTCTCGGCGTCCCGGTTTTCAATCACGCAGGCGTGATCGACGTTGCAGAACAAGGCTATCTTGCGCTTGATCTCTTCGGACAACGCCCGTTCGGCACGGCAAATCAGAATGTCGGGCTGGATTCCGATCTCCATCAGCTCCCGGACGGAGTGTTGCGTTGGCTTGGTCTTGAGTTCGCCAGAGGCGGCAAGGTAGGGGATGAGCGTGAGATGAATGAACATCGCGTTGTCCCGCCCAACCTCCTGCCTGAACTGCCGAGTGGCCTCCAGGAACGGGAGCGATTCGATGTCGCCGACTGTCCCGCCAATCTCGGTAATGACAACGTCATGTTCCGGCGCGAGTCTCCGAATGGCCAATTTGATTTCATCCGTGATGTGCGGGATGACCTGCACCGTGCCTCCCAGGTACTCGCCCCGGCGTTCCTTCGTAATGACCGATCGGTAAATCCTGCCAGTCGTGATGTTGTTGACCTGCGATAGCGAACGGTCGATGAACCGTTCGTAGTGGCCCAGATCCAAATCGGTTTCGGCCCCATCGTCAGTGACGTAGACCTCACCGTGCTGGAACGGAGACATCGTGCCCGGATCAACATTGATATATGGATCGAACTTCTGGATGGTGACCTTGAGACCGCGCTCTGCGAGAAGCCGGCCCAGAGAGGCCGCCGCAATGCCCTTCCCCAACGATGATACCACCCCCCCGGTCACAAAGATGAACTTCGTGCTCATCAAGCCACCCTTTCAGCCAGACTTCTCGCGGAAGCCTGGGCTTGTTGTAGTTCCTTTTCCGTGTCTATACCCGAAAACACCGTGGAATGCACCACGGCCACACCAAATCGATATCCATGCGACATAGGTCGCAGCTGTTCCAGGCCCTCTTCTATCTCGTCCGACGTCGCGGGCAGGCGCGCCCAATGAAGGAGCGCCGAACGGCGATAGGCATACACGCCCAGATGATGGAAAACGTGCGGTTGGCAGCTCCATGCCACGGACGCCGGCACATCGCGGGAGAACCGCAACGCGTAACCGGCCCCATCGACCACCGCCTTTACGATGTTGCGATCGAATACGTCGTGACGCGCGAGCGGCATGGCCGCGGTTCCCAACGCGTCACCCGCAAGAACCCTGTCCACCGCGCCAGTCACCGCTTCACGTGAAATGAACGGTTCGTCGCCCTGGACGTTGATTACGACCTCTGCATCGGCAAACCGCTTGAGCTTCGCAACCTCCGCAACCCGCTCCGTTCCATTCCTGTGGTCCCGGCGGGTCATGATGGCCTCGATCCCGGTCGGGGTCACCGCATCCACTATTCGCTCGTCATCCGTGGCCACCACCACCGTATCGGCGATGCCTAGGCTGGAGACGCGCTGCGCCACTACGGCGATCAGCGGATCGCCGTTAAGGAGACGAAGCGGCTTGGAGGTGAGTCGGGTCGAACCCAGTCGCGCTGGGATAACACAAAGGTGCGGCACGGTCAAAATTAACAAGGGCCGAGTCACCTGTCAAAAGGCGTGCCATTGGTAAGTAGTTATGGGATAATAGTTAAGGGGCGCCGCTACGAGGGGCCGATCATATCTAGGAAGTTCTGGACGATCTGGTACCCGACCGGCGTGCCGACCGATTCGGGGTGAAACTGGACCCCGTAAATCGGGAGCGCTTGGTGCTGGAGCCCCATGATCTCCTCCCCGCGGTCGTCTTCGAGCGTCCAGGCCGTAATCTGGAGATCCGGCGGCATCGACGACCGATCCACCACCAATGAGTGATAGCGCATGGCGGTAAAAGGCGTGGGGAGGTCCCTAAGCACCCCT
This sequence comes from Gemmatimonadota bacterium, assembly GCA_039656555.1. Lineage (GTDB taxonomy): Bacteria > Gemmatimonadota > Gemmatimonadetes > Gemmatimonadales > GWC2-71-9 > CAMYLY01. The sequence goes on from JBDHLU010000092.1 coordinate 9,757, forward strand.
GCGTGGTGATGTGACACTTCCGAGGTCTTCCCGTGCATGATCCGCTCGGCAGGCACAATGCGGCCACCGAACGCCTCGCCAATAGCCTGGTGACCCAGGCAAACCCCCAACAGCGGCACCCCGCGCTGGGCCAGGGCGGTGACTAGTTCGACGCTGATCCCGGCGTCCCTCGGAACGCCCGGGCCCGGCGAGATAATCACGCCCGCCGGCTCCGAATCCAGTACCTCTTGGACCGTGACCCGGTCATTTCTACGGACCACCGGCTCCGCCCCAAGCTCGCCCACGTATTGGACGAGGTTGTAGGTGAAGGAGTCGTAGTTATCGAGCACAAAGATCACCGTCTCCACCGTCTTTCGATGGTCCCTCAATCCACTACCCTCTCGGATGATACGCCTTATGCACCTTGCGCAGATAGTCGCGATCGACGTGGGTGTAGATCTGCGTGGTGGCTAGGTCGGCGTGACCGAGCATTTCCTGAACGGCTCGCAGGTCGGCGCCCCCCTCGAGCAAATGGGTCGCAAATGTGTGACGCAGGGTATGCGGCGACACGCGTTTGGTAATCCCTGCCCGTTCCGTGCACCGCTTGACGACGCCCCAGGCCCCGACGCGGGTGAGTGGCCCCCCCCGAGCGTTCAAGAAGAGTCGCTCCTTCCCTTTGCCCCGGTCGAGATTGGGACGGATCTCCCGGGCGTACAGGGCTGCGGCCCCCAAGGCTCGGCGCCCGATGGGGACCAAGCGCTCCTTTGAACCCTTACCAAGTACGCGGACCAGACCGTCGTCGTACCACACGTCCTTGATTCCTAACCCCACCAGTTCGGACACCCGTACCCCCGTCCCGTACCCAATCTCGAGCAGGGCCCGGTCGCGCCACGCAAGCTGCTCATCGGGATTGGGAGCCGACAGGAGGGCCTCGACTTCTTCGTGAGAAAGGACATCAGGAAGCGTCCGCCAGGTTTTTGGCAGCTCGAGCCCATCGGTCGGGTCCGTCGTGACGTGCCCTTCGGCAACCATGAACCGGTAGTACGTGCGGAGCGTCGAGATCTGCCGGCGGATACTGGTTGGGGCCAACCCGAGATCCTTCAAGTGATAGATGAGGTCCCGTAGGGATTTCTCCGTAACGGCCTCAGGATCACGGATCTTCCTCGAAGTGGCGAAGTACGCGAGGCGCCGCAAGTCTCTGGTATAGGCCTCGATGGTATTGGGACTGTTCCCAGATTCTAGGGAGAGGAAGTCCTGAAACGGCTCGACGAAGAACGCGCGGTCCAACTCGTCATCCTTCATGCGCCCTGCCGACGCCTCCAGGCGATGATCGCGATCACCACGATTCCGATCAGGACACCTGCGCCGATCAACACTCCCCGGTTCAACCCGTCCACAAGGTGTACCATCTCCTCGATGGTCCCGGCCAGCTGCACTACCAAGATCGTGAGCAAGCCGTACCAAACGGCCGACGCAACGGCAACCGGAAAGAGTGCCTGCCATGTCCCCAGGCCCGCGACACCGGCAAAAGGCGGAATCACGGCGCGTACGCCCGGGATGAACCGGCTGGCGAAGATACCCCACACTCCATGCCGCTCGTAGAGCATCTCCAAGACCGCCATGGCCTTCGGCGCAAGGAGTTTCTGTCCGATGCGGCCCTGAAAGAACGGCCGCCCGAATCGGCGGGCCGCCGCGTACACCGCCGCGGCACTCCCCACGTTCGCCGTCCACACGACGGCGAACACGGCGAACGCGCTGACCGTCCCATAGTGAGAAAGAAAGACACCGGCGCCGATGGCGGTGTCAGCCGGCAAGACCGGAAGAATGTTTTCGACCGCCCCCAAACCACCAAGCACTGCGTACACCACGGCCGACGGCATCCCGGCCAACCACTCGATGAAGTTCTCGAGCAGGCTATGCGCCTCCCAGTGAAGCTACGGCGTAGACTATCAGTCCCTTGCCCCGTCCGACCGTATCCATCTTCTCATTGGTCTTTGCCTTGACCGACACGCAACTCTCTCCGAGCGATAACGCACGAGCAATATTCGCGCGCATCTCCTCGATGTGTGGGGCGAGTTTGGGCGCCTCAGTGACGATGGTTGCGTCCACGTTCACGATGGTGTAGCTCGCCGCGACGACCCGTCGCCTCACCTCTTCGAGCATTTTGATCGAGTCGGCGTTTTTCCACTTCTTGTCAGTATCCGGAAACAGGCGTCCGATGTCCCCCATCGCAGCCGCGCCAAGAAGCGCATCGATCAATGCGTGAGCGACCGCGTCACCATCGGAGTGACCCTTGAGGCCGCTCGTGTGCTTGATCTCTACTCCACCAAGTATGAGGGGCTTCTTGGCCCCGAACTGGTGTGAGTCGTATCCGATTCCAAAGCGTTGTCTCATGAGAGAACAGTCTACCGTCAACCGTCAACCGTCAACCGTCGGATGACGACGGACGATTGACGATTGACTGGTTCGCATACAACGTCCCAAACGGATGACCGATGAACCTGCTCCGAATGCAGGCCTGTGTGGGCTCTCAACCGGCAATAGTCAACTCCCGAGCTGTGCCAACCGCCCCCCGGCCTCTTCGAGCAATTCCAGCGTCTTACAGAATGCGAATCGGACGAACTTGCTCCCATCCTTGGGATCGGAGAAGAAACTCGATCCTGGAACGGGCGCGACCCCGATCTCGGCAGTGAGCCACTCGGCGAACGCGACGTCGTCCTTATCGGAAATGTCCGAGATATCGGCCATAACGTAGTAGGCACCGGCCGGTGGCTCGCACTTGAACCCCGCGGCGGCAAGCCCTTCCATCATCAACTCACGTCGCTCACGATACTCGTCGGCGAGTCGGAAGTAGTAGTCCCGCTCCAGTTCCTCCAGGCCGGCGGCGATTCCCTCTTGCAGCGGTGCCGGCGCTCCTACCGTCAAGAAATCGTGAACCTTGCGAATCGCATTGCTCACTTGCACTGGCGCAACGATGGTTCCGATTCTCCACCCCGTCACACTGAAGGTCTTCGACGCTCCACCCGTCGTGATGGTGCGTTCACGCATGCCGTCCAAGGTCGCGATCGGAATGTGTTCGCCTTCGTAGTAAATATGCTCGTAGATCTCGTCGGTTACTGCGTAGGCGTCGTGCTTCTTACAGAGTTCCGCGATCGCCTCCAGTTCTCCCCTGCTCAACACTCTTCCCGTCGGATTGTTGGGCGTATTTACGATGATGGCGCGCGTACGATCGCTGAACGCCGATGCCAATCGGTCCAAGTCGATCTCTTCGGTCGGACTCATTGGGACGTAGACGGGCTTCGCTTCGCACAGAATCGCGTCCGGCCCATAGTTCTCGTAGAACGGCTCGAAGATCACCACCTCGTCGCCCGGATCCACAATCGAGAGCATCACCGAAGCCATAGCCTCCGTCCCGCCGCACGTGACGGTGATGTGGGCCTCGGGGTCCACCTCCATGCCATACCAGTCGAGGTACTTCGCCGCCAACGCATTCCGCAGGCGCTTCGAACCCCAGGTGATGGCGTACTGATTGATGTCGTCCCGAATCGCCTTGATCGCCGCTTCCTTGACGACCTCGGGTGCCGAGAAGTTCGGAAACCCCTGGGCGAGATTGATGGCGTCGTATTGATTGGCGAGTCGCGTCATGCTGCGGATGACCGACTCCGTGAACGAGTGGGTACGCTTGGCAGTGTGCATGGGCGAGAAGATAGTGGGATGGTGGAGGTTGGCTACTTCCCCACTATGCGCAGTGCCAGCAACGCCGCATTCTTGGCATTTCCGATTCCAACCGTACCAACGGGACAACCCGGCGGTAGCTGCGCAATCGAATAGAGCGCATCGACACCGCGGAGCGGTCCCACCTCCAACGGGAGACCGACCACGGGGAGGTCGGTAAGCGCAGCCACAGCCCCAGGAAGTGCGGCCGAAAGTCCGGCAGCCGCGATGATCACCTTGTACCCCCTGTCTTTCGCGCCCTTGGCGATCTCGGCGGTCTCCTCAGCGTTCCGATGCGCTGACGACACGACGAAATCGTAGGACACCCCCGCCTCATCGAGAGTAGTGAACGCCTTCTCGACCCGCTCACGGTCGCTTTCGGAACCTGCGATGATCAATATGTCGGTCATATATTCGTCGATGGTTAATGGTCGATCGTCGACCGCAGCTACGCGGCGTCTTCCAACTCCAAGATCGTATAGTCCTGCCGTCGCCGCGCCGGCGTGTAGCCCGCGTCGCAAATGTGACGTCGCATTTCGCTGAGCGTAGCAACGTGTGTCGTGCCAGCGGCCGAAACGACGTTTTCCTCGATCATGAGCGACCCGAAGTCGTTGCAGCCAAACTGCAACGCGACCTGCCCGACCTTGAGGCCCATGGTCACCCACGACGCCTGGATGTTCGGAATGTTGCCGAGAATGAGGCGTGCAATTGCTACCGTACGCAAATGAGTTGTGGAGTCCGTCTTTGGCGTTCCCTCCATCTCCGTATGCTCCGGTTGGAGCGGCCAGGTAATGAATGCCGTGAACCCACCGGTACGATCCTGCACCTCGCGGAGTCGGAACAAATGTTCGATGCGATCCTCGTTCGTTTCGCCGATTCCATACATCATGGTGCACGACGTCTTCATGCCTTGGCCGTGGGCGATTTCCATGACCTCGAGCCAACGGTCGGCGCCGGCCTTCTTCTTGGCCACACGGTCCCGAACATTCTGGACGAGGATCTCACCGCCACCACCCGGAATCGAGTCGAGTCCGGCGGCCTTGAGTTCTTTGATGACCTCGTCGGCGGTCATCCGAAACCGGGTGGCAAAGAAATCGACTTCAGACGGCGAAAACCCATGAATGTGGATCGCGTGATGTTCCTTGATGTACCGCATCAATTCGAGATACCAATCGAACGGGATGTACGGATTGTGCCCACCCTGGAGGAGTATCTGGACACCGCCCAACTCCTTGGTCTCTTCGATCTTCTTGCCGATCTCCTCGAACGATAGCACGTACCCTTCTGTGTGTTTTGGCCGCCGGTAGAACGCGCAAAACTTGCAATCGGCCACGCACACGTTGGTGTAGTTGATGTTCCGGTCCACGATGTACGTGACGACGTTTTCAGGGTGAAGCTCCCAACGCTTCGCGTTGGCCAGTTGCCCCAACTCCAACAACGGGGCGTTCTCGTAGAGATCGAGAAAGGAACGGAACTCCGAGGATGATCTATCGATCATGACGATTGACGATTGACCGCTTCATGCTACCGACAAGAATCGCAGAGTTCCTTGCGGAACTATGCCACGGTTGGAGAGTCGACGAAAGAAGGAGGTCAGGCCTTCGATGTGACCATAGCTGAGATCGTAATTCAGACCGCCCAAGTATTCGGAACATACGTCTACCGGTAGGCCGGTGTGTGCTGCTGCCGCGTTCGCGAGTTCAGGCAAGTGATCCAACCCCCAAGAAC
>JBDHLU010000093.1:0-17887 GCA_039656555.1 Gemmatimonadota bacterium
AGATCCAACTCGCCCCGATCGGTAAACGGCGTTGCCGAGATAGCAAAGACGCCGGCAGCGGTCTCGTCCAGCTTCTGCGACGACATCAGTCGGACTTCACCCTCCTACGGTCCGGCCACGCGTACGTACTGCCGATTCTCATCGATGATGCGCGTTTCGTAGTTGTTCTCACCTGAGAGATAGTCCTTCATCAGGGTGATGAATACGCCGCTCAAGACCAGCAGCGCCACCAAGTTGGGAACGGCGCTGGCAACGACGGAAATATTTGCGAGCGCCCAAAGTTGATCGACATTCGTAATGCCCGCAAACACGACCCCCGGCAAGAAGTAGGTCCATTTGATGTATCGAAACACCTTCTCACCCAGCAAGCTGACGACCGCGGTCTCAAAATAGACGAAGAACGCAATCTGCGTAGAAAGGGAAAACGTGAGGATGGCACCAGAAATGAAGGCGCTCGCCGTAGCGGGGGAGTAGTGTGTGGCAAATGCATCGAGGAGCATTTCGATGCCGCTATTGCCGTTGGCCAACACGCCGGACGACAGAATCACCACTGCCGTCACGGAGCACACGACCGTCGTGTCGACGAACACCTCAGCCGCACCCCAGAGCCCCTGTCTGAAGGGATGCGGTGTCTCCGCATTCGCGTGCACCATCGGAGCCGTGCCGAGGCCCGCCTCGTTCGACAACATTCCTCTGGCCATGCCCATCTGTATGCTCGATAAAACGGCAGCACCCGCGAAGCCTCCAACGGCAGGTGCCGGCGCCAGCGCGTACCCGAGGATCTCGCCAAACACGCCAGGGATGGCTGACGCGTTCGCCACGACGATGATCATCCCTCCAGCGATGTACAGCACCGTCATGAACGGAACCAGTGCTTCACAGAAACGGCCGATGCGCCGCACACCGCCAATCGCGACGGTTGCGGTGATCACGGCCATACCGCCGGTTACCAAGTATGGACTTATGCCGTAGCTGGCGTTGAAAGCCCGACCAACGGTATGCGCCTGCAACAACGAAGAGCTAAAGAAGCTGTTGACGGTGACGCCGATACTGAAGAGCACCGCCAGCGACTTCCAGCCGAGCGCCTTGTTGATGTAGTACATCGGACCGCCGTGGATCTGGCCGTCGCTGCCGACGTCACGGTAGTGGACTGCAAGCGTAATCTCGGCCGTCTTCGTGATCATGCCAAAGAATGCCAGGATCCACATCCAAAAAATTGCTCCGGGACCGCCGATGGACAGCGCAGTCGCGACGCCGGCCATATTGCCCATGCCAACCGTGCCCGCGAGCGATGTCGAGGTCGCCTGGAACGGCGTCATCCGCTCCCGGTCACGATCCCCACGCCGGTCGAATATTCGACCAAAGGTGTGGCGCATGATGTAGGCGAATCCGGTCGCCTGAAAGAACCGTGCGCGTACGGTGAGGTAGATCGATACGCTGGCGATGAAGATCAGCGTCCACGGACCCAGCATCCAATCACTGAGCCGCGTGATCAGCGTCAGAAACGCGTCATACATCGTGGTTGATTTCGGTCATGTGTCCACAACATGGGGATGAGACTCGGAGGGCGCGAGGGCGGAGCGACTAATCGAGGGAACTTCCTAACACGCTGGCCCGGCAAGTCAGTAGAGGACGCGCCTAGTTCCCCACCTTCGCCTTCAATTCTTCGAAGAAGTTCTCGACTACGATCAATTCGCTGGCCTCCGCGCCACCCTGACGGCCGCCGCATTCGGCAAACGGCTGCCGCATTGGGAAAATGGCTGCCGCATTGGGAAAACGGCTGCCGCATTAGGAAAACGACTGCCGCATTAGGAAAACGACTGCCGCATTGGGGAAACGGCTGCCGCATTAGGAACTGATCACGTTCAGGGCTTGGACAGGATCAGGGTACGATCCCGTATTCAGCTATGGACTGGATCCCCTCCAGGGCGGTCACTGGCAGCCGCTCGGTGGACAGCATCACGAGACCCGTGCCAACTGGACCCCCGTACGACTTGACCCACGCGGCGGCACGGCCGTTTTCGTCGACGCCCAGTACGAGGATTTCCTCCGACGGGTCGATCGCGAAGGCGCTTTTCCACCACGCCGGTGCGCCCCACTCGAGACCGGCGGACGTCGCCGTCGCACCGTACGAATCGAAATTCAATCCCGTGTACTCTACGTCGAGGAGTCCGGCGCCCGCCTCGCGGTTGAGAGCCGTGACGGTACCGGTCTCAACGTCGCGGGTGAACAACAATGGGGGAAGGCCCAGCCAAACGACTTTCCCACCCGCGTCCAGATAGCGTCGAAACAGCGTGGTGTCCGATGGTTCGGGTGACACCCCATGTGGCAGGTAGGCGCCGTCGGATATTCGGTCTGCCAGGAATCCCGCAAGCGTCTCGGTGTTCAACACCCGATACCCGTACTCTGCGAAGTACGCTCGCACGATTTCATGCGATGTGTTGATCGTGTATTGCCGTAACTCCTCATCCCAGAACACGGCACGGTGCGGGTACCGTCCGTCTCCGTGCAGGGCGTAGACGTTGCCATCATCACTTCCGAAATAGACCATTCCGCCGCCGATCGTTGGGCTCGACATGACGCTGCCGCGTGTGCGATAACTCCACCTGACATCGCCCGTTTCACGGTCGAGTGCCCACAGGTTGCCTCCACCGTCGCCGATGTACACGGCGTCGCCCGCGACTGTGGGAGACGACCACGTGTATCCGGCTGCGTCAAATCGCCACAACTCCTCCCCGGAGGCCACGTCCAACGCGTGCACGAACCTGCCGTCGGACGTTCCGCTATAGAGCGTCTCCCCCAGCACCGCGGGCGACGACATCGCCCAGGAAACCTGATGATCGGCGCGCCATTTGAATTCCCCCGAGGCCTGGTCGATCGCGTACATCCACCCGTCGCGCGAGCCAACGTATACGGTACCATCCACGACGGTGGGCGAGCTGACGATTGACCTCCGATCGAATCCGAAATCAGCGGAGACCAGCGACACTCCCTCGGGTTCGTAGCGCCATCGTTCCTGCCCACTCCCGAGATCGACGGCATACACTCGGCCGTCGGCGCTCCCGACGAAGACGACCCCATCCGCGACGGCGGGCGACGAGCGTATCCGCCCCTCCGTTTCGAAATGCCAAAGCTCGCGACCGCGGGAGAGTTCGATTGCGTACAGTACCCCGTCACCGGCACCAACGAGCACGACGGAGTCGAGGACCACCGGCGACGACGTGTACGCGTCCCATCCCTCGAATCCCCATTCCCATGGGATGAGTTCTCCGGTCTCGAACGTCCAGCGGTTCCGTCCGGATCGTGCATCATAGGCGTGGAACGTTCCGTCTCGACTGCCAAACACCACGAGACCGCCCGCCACGGCTGGGCTGGAGTTGACTGGGCTGGAAACGCTGGCGCGCCACCGCAACGAGCCTGTGGTACCGTCGAGCGCATACATGTGGCCATCGCTGCTTCCTACGTAGACCCAACCATCGGCGACAGTCGGTGACGATCGTACGGGGCCGTCGGTCTGATAGTGCCATTGCACCCCACCGAAGTGTTCAGGGCCCAGATCTGTGGACACGCCACTGTGGCGTGCATCGCCGCGAAACATCGCGACGGTGTTGGCGACGTCCTGACCGGAGCATCCGAGTGCGAGTTGAACAACACACCACTTGAGAGCGGCGGTTTGTGGGAAGGAACGCATTGTGTCTCCAATGATGTATCAAGGCGAACACTGCATTAATGTCGGGCGGCGAGAGACTTCACTGTATCCTGAAGGAGAACTCATAACATGAGATGCACGAGCGGAACTGGCCAACTCCTTGGGTCACGGAAATCCGGTCCGACTGAAACTCGACATCTCGCGCTTCCTCGCACGAACTTACATCTTTTGCACCCATGACGGAGATCACCTCCCGGCTCGCGGCCGCCCTCGCCGATCGCTACAAGATCGAACGTCTCCTCGGCGAAGGCGGCATGGCGACGGTATTCCTGGCGCACGATCTCAAACACGATCGCAACGTCGCGCTCAAAGTCTTGAAACCGGAACTAGCAGCGATTCTGGGTGCTGAGCGGTTCTTGAACGAGATCAAGGTCACGGCCAACCTCCAACACCCGAATATCCTACCGCTCTACGATTCGGGAGAAGCCGACACCTTCCTCTACTACGTCATGCCGTTTGTTGAAGGAGCCGGGCTGCGCGAGACGATGGATCGAAAGAAGCAGTTGAGCGTCGAGGAAACGATCGAGGTTATCACTGCGGTTGCGGCGGCACTGGATTATGCACACGAACAGGGCATCGTGCATCGCGATATCAAACCCGAAAACATCTTGCTGCAACGGGGGCAAGCGCTCGTGGCGGATTTCGGGATCGCGCTCGCCGTGAGCCAGGCCGGCGGCGCGCGACTCACGAAGGCCCCACACCCTCCTGGGCCCTCCAACCTCTGTCCTCCGCCCTCTAGTCAGTTCCCCACCTTGGCCTTCAACTCCTGAACGAAGTTCACCACCACTCGCGGATGCGATGACGATTCTTCGACGCGAACGAACAAGAACTCGCCGCTGATCGGGTGAAGGTCGTAGGCCCGCGAGCGCACCCGGACTGCATACGGCTGGTCGTCAAACAAGCGTTCACGTCGAACGACACGGAACGCCGGCCGAAACTCCAGCGTGGCCGAATACATGCCGTCCGGGCCACGGAAGAACAATTCGTTGCCCTCGCCCCAAAGCGGTTCGCTGCCGCCCTCGACCGAGACGGGGTAGCGACCGGCGGGATTCTGAAAGTTGCGCACGTAGATTTCCTCACGGCCCGACTCGTTGGACGCATAGGCTAACCACTGCCCGTCACGAGAAAGGGACGGCGTCCATTCGAGTGCGGATGTTTCGACGATCCGGCGCGGAGCCTCCCCCGATCCCAAATCCACAGAATACAACGTGAAGTAGGGAGCGTACTCTCCCCCCTCACTGTGGAACACGAGGGTCTTGCTGTCCGGCGTGAGTGTCTTGGACCGCACGAAGTAGTCCACTGAGTCGATGGCCAACTCGGGCGTCGCGCTCCCATCGGCCGGGACGGTGTAGGCTTTCCAACCGCCGTTCATGTTCGATGAGAACAGGACGGTCTTGCCATCCGGCGACCACAGTGACCTGCCATCATGACCTTCATAGGTCAAACGCGAGAGCGTTTCCGAAGCAACGTCGTAAATCCACAGGTGTCCGTTTCCCTGCGGGTCGTGGATCTCGACCACGAGTTGGCGTCCATCCGGAGAGAACCTCGGATCGACATAGTCGCGTAGTTGCCTGGTGAGTGCCCGTTCCGTCCCGTCACGGTCCACCAGGACGATCTGGCTCTCGACGGTTGCGTCACCAGTCAGGTACACGAGCGTACCCGTTCGTGAAAATGCCAGATTGGCCACGACACCATTCTGGACGCGGACACCTTCGAGCAAAGGAATGGGAGAGCCGTTCACAGTCAACGAACTCTTGTCGAACGGAACGGCAAACAGGGCGCCTTCGATACGAGCAAAGACGAGGTGCCCACTCGGGAGCACCCAACCGTTCGGCACACCATCGAACAACTCCTGAACCTCGCGCGTATCGACGTCGATCGCCACGAGCACGTCCTCATCGCAATCGTCGGTGCGACACATCGACGCCACCACCGCACGTTCTCCCGGCACGGCCTGCGGCCAGTACATACCGCCATTGCCTTCGGAAGAAAAGACGACCTGCGGAGCACCGCCGGCCTCACTGACCATCGACAAGCCGAAGGTCGAGTCCGTGAACACAATGGTCCCGTCATCGAGCCACGCACCTGCCTGTGCACCCCGCCCTGCCGAGCTCGTCAACGTGATCGAAGCCCCACCCGACGCTGGCACCTTCTTCAATTCGGGCCCATCGAAGTACGCGATCCACATACCATCGGGAGAGAACGTCGGAGCAATGGCCCCCTCAGTGCCGGCGAGCGGGGTCACCGTCATCTCGCGGAGCTCCCGGACGTACAGAAGTTCTCCATCGCCTTGTGGTGTCAACCCGGCGAAGACGATGCGGTCTCCGCTCGGCGATATGGTCAGGTGCGAGCGAACACTGGGCGAGATCTTCGTCGCCTCTGGAATCACGAGGTCGAACTGAATGACGCCGCCTTCCACAGCAGTAGGCGATCTGAACCACCCAACCAAGGCTGCGATACCCATCAGAGCCGCCACCGCGACCACCCCCATGAAGCGACGGTCACCATCCCCACTTCGAATCCCGGTCGCAGGCGCCGTCATCGCCGAGGCAGGAAGAGCCTCGGGGTGCGACAGCGCGTGGGCAAACTCGGCGGCCGTACCGAACCGATCCGCCGGCAACTTCTCCAACGACTTCGCCGTCGCGGCAGCAACGTGCGGCGGGACCGATTTCCGCAATTCCGTCACGGGCCGAGCCTCGTCGGTCACGATCTTCATGATGATCTGCTGTGGTGACGAGCCGACATGCGGAGGGCTTCCCGTCAACATCTCGTAGAGCATGCTCCCCAACGAGTAGATGTCCGACCGCGCCGACAGATCCTTTTCCGCCGTCGCCTGTTCGGGACTCATGTAGTGCGGCGTGCCCAGGCTCAATCCGGTCTCGGTCATCCGCCCGCCGGCAGCCGCACTCACGGCCAACGCAATCCCGAAGTCCGCCACCATCGGGCGCCCGTTGTGCAAGAGAATATTTTCCGGTTTGATGTCGCGATGGATCACGCCCTGCCGGTGGGCGGAGTCCAGTGCGTCTGCAATGGCCGTGGTGATGCTCACGGCTTCGTCGATGCCGAGTTGCGTTTCGCGGTTCAGCTTATCACGCAGCGTCTCGCCGTCGATGAACGGCATCACATAATAAAGGAAAGAGTCCGCCTCCCCTGAATCGAACAGCGGCAGGATGTGCGGGTGCTGCAAATTCGCCGTGGTCGTGATCTCCTGCACGAAACGCTCGGCGCCCAGCACCGCCGCGAGTTCGGGTCGCAGTACTTTCACCGCGACTTTGCGCTTGTGCTTCAGATCCTCGGCAAGGTAGACGGTGGCCATGCCGCCTTCGCCGAGGCGCTTTTCGATCTTGTAGCGGTCCGCGAGGGCGGTGGAGAGTCGGGAGGTGTTTTCGGGCATCCTGATAATATGTCACACGGATTCGATGCGCGCGAGGGTGGTCGGGGGGGGCAGGTACCGTCGTTTGTGCGGTGGTCCGGCGTTGAAACGCTGGCTCGGCGCCGCTAAGGTCCGCGAGTCCATTCACGGCACTCATGCCACCTTTTGAGTGTATCGAGTGTCTAACCCAATATGAGCGACGGCGGACCCGGCGGGCGACCCGACGGCCTGGTGAGGCTCCCTGTTAGCTGGACTATGCTGCATGTTTCTCTGACCGATGTCTGAACAGTTCGAACGCCTGAAGCTGTCGCTTGCCGACCGGTACGTCCTCGAGCGCAAGCTCGGGGCGGGCGGGATGGCCACCGTCTACCTGGCGCAAGACCTGAAGCACGGTCGCGAGGTAGCCGTCAAGGTGTTACGCCCGGAACTCGCAGCAACCGTGGGCGCCGATCGTTTCCTGCGGGAAATCGAGATTGCCGCAGGCTTGACCCACCCACACATCGTTCCCGTTTACGACTCCGGTGAGGTCGATGGGATGCTGTTCTTCGTGATGCCGCACGTCGAGGGCGAATCGCTTCGCGAACGTCTCGACCGCGACAAGCAGCTCCCGTTGCCCGAGGCTCTGAACATCGTTCGCGAGACCGCCGACGCACTCGGGTACGCCCATGCGCAGGCGGTGCTGCACCGCGACATCAAGCCTGGAAACATCCTGCTGTCGCGTGGACACGCAATCGTCATGGACTTCGGCATTGCTCGGGCCATCAGCAATAGCGACGGCGACGGACACCTCGACGTGATCACTGAGGAGGGATTGGTCGTCGGCACGCCGACGTACATGAGCCCGGAACAAGCTGGAGGCGAACAGCTCGATGGGCGAAGCGACATCTACGCGTTGGCGTGCGTGTTCTACGAGATGCTCGCTGGCGTGCCACCATTCGTCGGGCCGACACCGCTCTCGATTCTCCTGCAGGCGATCGGCGATACCCCCCCCAGCCTGCATCGGGCTCGGGGCGGCGTCCCTGCACATGTCGATGCCGCGTGCGCCAAGGCCTTAGCACGATTACCCGACGACCGGTTCCCGTCCGCTCAAGAGTTCGTGACCGCGCTCGAGTCACCCGGCACGACACCACCTCGCGCGGATCCCATTTCCATCGCGGTCATCCCGTTTGCGAATCTCAGCGCCGACGCCGACAACGAGTATCTGTGCGACGGGATTACGGAGGAAATCATCGTTGCCCTGTCCAAGCTTCGCGGGTTGAACGTCGCCGCCAGAACCTCATCCTTCGCGTACAAGAACAAGGAATTCAACCTTACCGAACTCGGAGCCGCGCTCAACGTAACCACTGTCCTCAGCGGAAGCGTGCGGAAGGCCGGAAAGAAATTGCGCGTCGCTGCACAGCTCATGAACGTGGAAGATGGATATCAACTGTGGTCGGAGCGCTACGACAGTGAGATGGAGGACGTGTTCGACATCCAAGACAACATCGCCGCGGCCATCGTCACCAAGCTGCAAGGCAAGCTCGTCGCTGCAAACCACCAGCGGACCACCCACCGCTACAAAGCAGACGTCGAAGCCTACGAGCTCTATCTCAAAGGACGCTACGTCGAGAAAACGCGAAGCGAGGCGGGGTTTACGAAGGGTATCCAATACTTCAACCAGGCCATCGAGCAAGATCCCGAATATGCGCTTGCGTATGCGGGACTTGCGGACACCTACAGCCTGCTGGCCTGGTATCGACTCATGACGCCACGCGCGGCGTTTTCCCGCGCGGCAGACGCGGTACAGCTGGCCCTGGCGATCGACGAGCGACTGCCCGAAGCGCACACGGCGTCCGGCGTCGTGAAGTTCTACTACGACTGGGATTGGGCGGGCGCCGACCAGGCGTTCCGGCGAGCCCTGGAACTCGATCCGAACGACGCGACCGCGTTGCATGGCTACGCCGAGTGTCTCGCGGCGCGTGGAACGTTGGAGGAGGCGCGCCCCATCATCGAGCGAGCGCAGCAGCTCGAGCCCATGTCCTTGACGGTGAACGCGGGGCTCGGGTGGATCCACTTTTTTCGCCGCGATTACGAACAGGCCATCAATCGTTTCGAAAAGACGCTCGCACTCGACCCGGACTACGTCTTCCTGCATTGGTTCCTGGGGCAGGCGTACCTCATGAATGGGTCCAGCGACCGCGCCATGGCCTCGTTTCGCCGGGGTCTGGAACTCTCGACCCAGCACCCCGGGATGGCCGCGTATCTGGCCTATACCTGTGGACGCCATGGCGATGTGAAGGAAGCTGAGGATCTGATCGCCAAACTCTTGAGCGCGGCAAGTGACCGCTACATCCCTGCGGACTATATGGCGGTCGCCTATCTCGGGCTCGGTCGCACCGACGAGGCCTTCGCGTGGCTGACGAAGGCTATCGACGAACGCTCACTGCACCTGGTGTTCCTCGGCGTCGATCCAATGTTCGACGCCCTACGACCTGACCCGAGGTTTGGGGCGCTGCTGCGAACCATCGGATTGGGATCGGCCTAGCCGCATCAACTCCGTAGTAGTTGGATATCGCATCGCACCTCACCGCATGGCCTGACCAATGCGCCCTTGTACCAGGTCGAAGAGACGGATGACGTCGTGGTACGTCGTGTTCGGATCGTTGTTGAAATCCATCAGGCGATGATCCTTGATCCGTTCACCCCACTTCTCCGCAACCACGCGCCGCACGAATTGCAGAGCCGGTTGGCGATGCTGGTACTCGCCAACAACTGCACGCGTACCCTCCGCTAAGGCACAGTACACACTATAGGTCTCGTCGGAGGGGGCACAGATCCGGTCATCCGCCCGGTCCCAGGTACCCTCGTTCGCCAGAAGAGCACGGGCATGTGCGATGATCTCGAGATCTATGGCAGACGGCGGCGCCTCACGGTCGAAGTTCCAGGCAAGGCGCGCCGGATCGGCCGTTAGATCGAGCGTGGTCAGTAGGAACCAACCGAACGGTGTTCGAACGATGTCGAGGGGTCCTGACGCATAGTCATAGGTCGTCACATCGACATTGAACTGTGAGTCAATCACGGTTCCAACCCACGCTGGACCGGCACCATCACCTCGAGTCAGTCGGATATCGACCATTCCACTGTCCGCTAGTCCACTACACAGCCCCGCAATGACTCGTGGAGCAACGCGGTCCAAGCGACACTCGACTTCCTGCGCCGCGAGACGCCCGGTGCCGATACACGCCGCGACCAAGACCATGAGGATCAGAGAGGGTCGAAGAGGATCTACGTTCTGGCGGCCGACGTTGCTGCTGATGAATGTCGAGCCAGAATATCGAACATCGAATTCTTGCACAGAAAGAGACTTGGACATTGGACATTGGTTATTGAACATTCGTCATTCCATCCTCTTTCACCCTCTCGTCTCACTCAGCGTTTTCTCGCGACGACAATCGACCGAAGCAGGAGCCCCGCATCGACGCCATCGACCATGCCACGTCTCTTTTCCTGCTCATCTTCGTACACATCATCTCCCTCTTCTGCCCGTAGGGCGTCCTCCACCTCCGCGCGAGCTTTGAACAGTGAATCGGCGGTCGTACGAAAATCGGCCGAGACGTCCTCTTGATAGACAACTTCAAAGCCCACGGACGCCGCAAGCTCGGCAGGTGATGCCGAGGCCGTTACAAAAGATGGGCCAAACTCTGTCGCCCGTTCCTGATCCTCGGCGCTGAGGTCATCCGGTGTATGAATGACATAGCCGGCCACGCGACCGCTCGATTGCAAAACACGGTGGCTTTCTCTCAACACGGAGAGCTTATCCGATATTCAGCAAAACACGTCCGCGTGGATGACCGCCGCAAAGATGCTCGGACGAAACGGCAAGGCGGTCCCATCCGCCGCGGCCAGTTGCGCCCGACTGGGTTCACGACCAATCTCCAAATAACTCTTTGCGGCGTGAAGCGCCTCTACCGGAACATCTGTCGCCACCAGTTTGCATTCCAAACGCGCCGCCACGTGAGATGCCGGCCATCCCCGTCCCGTACCGATGTCCAGCACCCAGGCGCCACGAGGCAATGCTAGGTGATTGGTTAGCAGCGTTGCTTGCTCGACCGTCGTATATCCACCGAGGCCTACGTCACGTCCCAACACCATCTCCTCCACGCGCCGAGCAGTCGTGGACGGCGGTCGGGCATACGCTGCCCGATAGCGCTCGATATTGTCGCTAGCAAACATGCCGCATAAGCTTTGCTTCCTCTTGCGGGACCATGATCGTCGCATCGCGCCACGCCTTCATGACGAGATCGACGCGTCGGATCGGAGCGGTCTGCACGGGCTTACCGCACCTTTCTTGCGGACTGCTCCCTTCCCCCCTGATGCAAAATCGCACCCGTCACCGTGCCGGAATCATCCTTCGTAAACGTGATCTGCGCTTCGACCACCTTCAGGAAGAATTTCGTTTCCGATTCGGCGAACAGCGGGAACTTCCCCAGCCCGGTGGGTTCCACGAACAACGCTCCATCTTCCAGCGTCACGACCAACGTGAGATTGGACCGCAACTCGTAGTCCCCCACGTAGGTCTGGAGAATATCGACGGCCACCTCGACCTCGGTTCGCTCGACAGGGGCGGTGTACCCCCGGCGTACCGGATCGGCCATCGAGTCCCACTCGTACGCGGCCTGAATCCGACGACTGATCTCGGCCATTACGGCTCCGCCCCCGTCTGCATTCGTCATGATGGCAAGACCGTAGCCTTTGACTTTGTGCGCGAGCAGCGTGCACCGAAATCCCCAGTTGCCGCCACCATGACTGAAGTACCAGCCTTGGCCAATCTCCGAAATGGAGAATCCGACGGCAAACCCTCCGACGCCGACGGGAGACAACATCTCCTGTACGGTAGTGCGCGACAGGACACGATTCGATTCACCAACGGCGGACCTCTGCACTTCGATCGCAAACTTTGCCAGATCGGTGGCGGTGGTCCACAGGCCCGCAGCCGCTTGTTCCGGGTACACGTGCCACTTCGATCCACGCGATTGCCCGTCGCCATCGTGACCCCGTGCAGCATTGCGATCGTTAGCAAGAGAGATCGGCTGTTCGAACGAGCTGCGGGTCATCCCAATCGGCCGCAGCACATTGTCGCGCATGATGTCGGCAAACGGACGTCCACGCGCATCGGTCAACGCCTGTTGCATCAGCGTGACCCCACCGCCGGAGTACTCCTCGAAGGTCATGGGCGCTCGTTCCATGAAGAGCGGCCCGACGTTCGACAAATCATTCCCCTCGAAGATCTGTACCAGAGTCGGGAGTGGATCGGACGGATCGTAGCCTGGGAACCCGAATCCATCTCCGAGTCCGGACGTGTGACTCGTCAACGTGCGCGGTGTCACCGGTCGGCCTTCGGTGAACTCGCCGCCGTCGAGCGTCCACGACGTGAGAATGTCGTTGATGTCGTCGTCCAGCGTGAAGAGCCCGTCCTGTACGGCACGGAGCACGGCCATGGCGGTGACGGGCTTACTGATCGAAGCGGCCTGAAACATAGTTTCCACATCGACCGCCGCACCGGTCTCGACGTCGGCGGTTCCGTATCCCTTTGCCCAATGCACTTCGAAATCGCGTATCACGGCGACAGTGACCCCAGGCACACCTAATTCCTTCATCAATTCTTCGATCGTCTTGTCGCCGTGGCCGTTCTCGCCGGGTGACGACTATGCGCCTTCGATGGCGGTGATAAAGTCGGCGGCGGTACGGTTCTGCGCGACCGATGACGCTGGAAGCGCGACTCCCAGCAGACTCAGTGCGACTACTGCTCGAATGCTCACGAGATTGACCCTCCTGACAGAAACGGAAGTCTCAATGTACGCTCCGCAGGCATTCTACCCTAACCAAGCGACGCCTTCGCTACGATACTGGAGTTGGCGGCTGGGCTATCACAGCACATACGTAACTTGGTGGTGCCATACCAGCCGTGATTATGCGGAAGAATCCTTGGAGGTCAGGTGAAGCGAGCTCTATGTGGTGCCACCCTGCTAGAGATTGCTCTGGGCGCCACGACCGTTCTTCCAGCCCAACAGACGCCGGCGAGCAACGTTGTAACGTACGACTACTACTCCAAGGGCATTCGCCTCGCCGAGTTCTCATTTGATCGAGTTGGCGCGGAGTCGGACTTTTTCACAATCCGTCGAAAGAACCTGCGCCGAAACACTTGGGGCGATGCGTTGCGGGTGCCCAATGACGATCGCGAAGACCATCAAGAACTCAACTTGGGATGGCCGCTCGGCAATTTCGCCGTATTCTCCACCGTCTCGCAGGTCGACTGGAATGCGCATCAGGCAGTGGCCTGGCCAGCTGCCGAAGGTGTCTATGTCCGGCATCGCGAACTCGCACGTCTAGTAGGTGACGTCGAGGTCACCGCTACCCATTGGGCCATTCCGAACCAGTCACAGCCCGTCGATTTGATCGTCGGTGCAGACAACGACTTGATCGCCGCCATTGTCCCGGGACGGGATCTCGTCTTGGTGCGTCGAGGCTATGAACGGTTCACCACGGTGCACGACTGGAACGACCCTGCTATCTCGCCTGCGGTCTATGGATATCGCGCACTCTCTGACGTCGCGATGCGCGCACGAGACGGGACCAGACTCGCAACACTCGTCTACCTTCCCGACGGACCGGACGCGACCGGTCCCTTCCCCACCATCTTCGTTCGCACTCCGTATGGCATCACGAATCGAATCGATACATACGCCATGTACCCCGCACGTGGTTATGCACTCGTCCTGCAGTCGACTCGTGGGCGCGCCTATTGGGATCCGGAGAATCGGTCCGAAGGCGTCTGGACGCCAATGGTGGACGAGGCAGCCGACGGTGCCGACGCCCTCGAGTGGATCGCGGAACAACCGTGGTCGGATGGCCAGATTTGTATGGAAGGGGGCTCGTACGTCGCCTACACCCAGTGGACCGCGTCCATGTCGGGCAATCCGGCCCTGAAGTGCCTGGTCCCCGAAAGCTCGATGGGTACCGCATTCAGCGACCAGCCATACCGCGGTGGAGGTTTTGTGGAGGGTCTGGCGTACTACGTCTTCTGGATGTTGGACAAACCGATCCTCCCGAATCGCAACTGGAGCGACATCCTCCACCATCGGCCCCTCATCGACATCGATCACTATGCAACAGGGGAAGACATTCCGCAGTGGAATGCGTTCTTCGAGCATTGGCGCAACGACGATTACTGGCGCCGTCAGGACTGGTACCGGTCACCAGGTCCAAGGAACTTCGCCACGCTGCAGATAAGTGGTTGGTTCGACGATGATCTTACCGGCACACAATCCAACTGGGACCTCATGGAGCGGACGAGCTCCGAACCGCAGCGCCTGATTCTCGGCCCTTGGAAACATGGCTATAACTCTGACCGAAGGCTCAACGGATTCGACTTCGGTGTCGATGCGATTCGCGATGACATCTGGCTATTGAAGCAGCGGTGGTACGACCGCTTTCTCCGAGGCGTCCCAAACGGTGTCGATGAGGAAAAGGTCGAGTACTTCCTACTGGGCGCAAACGAGTGGCGAACGGCGACGGCTTGGCCTCCTTCGGATGCGGAGCCTCGATCCTTTTATTTCCATAGTGACGGAAATGCAAGTCGACTCACCAATCGCGGCACCCTGACCGAAACGGCGCCGGCCGGTGCCGAGCCACCGGACCAGTATCAGTATGACCCCGCGACCCCCCCGGCGAACTGGAGAAGCTTCGATCAGATGGAGAGCTGGGAAGACGTGCAACGCTTCCCGTACGATTTCAAGGATATCGAGGCTCGCCCGGACGTTGTGACGTTTACGTCGGCCCCGCTCGAGGAAGATCTTACCGTCGCCGGTTTCGTCGAAGTCGAGCTATACGCCTCCGCAGACGTGCTCGATACGGACTGGTGGGTCCACGTGTCCGACGTCCATCCCGACGATAGTTCAGTGCGTCTCACCACCGGAATGCTCCGAGCTCGATTCCGCGACTTGGAAGATCCGATTCATCAGGTTGCCGGATCGAACTTCGAGGCGGAGTCGCTTCTCAGTGGGGACCTTGCTGATGTGGTGCGATACCACTTCACGATTCCCGCGATCGCGAACACCTTCAAGGCAGGACATCGCATCCGCGTCGCCGTCATGAACGCTCTGGACAACTTCTACTTCCCGAATTCGAACACGGGTGGTGACGAGGGGACCGTGACCGAGACGGTGGTTGGCACCATGCGTATACACCACAGTGCCGCACATCCGAGCCGTGTGACCATCCACGTCCTTCCGAATTGACCATGATAGTGGCAGCGCCCAGCTCCACCATCACCGGCCCCCTATAGCACCGCCGTCGCCAGCGCGCTCGGGCTGCCGGTACCGGCCCGGTTGATCGCCACCACGCGGTAGCTCAACTCGATGCCGCGGGGTTGGTCGGTCATGCGGTGTTCGGTCTCAACCACCGTCCCGGCATCGTCCCACGAACGGCCCTTACCCGTTCGGCGCTGGATCCTGTATGCCGCGGGCGCGCCCCCGTCCACAGGGGCCCGCCAGTCGAGGGTGATCCACGTATCCCCTTGCTCCATGGCCCGCATCCCGCGCACCTCCCCGGGCGGCGCGAGCGGCGTGCGAGGGCGGCGCGGGCCCCAACCGACCAGCGTGAGCTTCTCCGGCGTCTTACGTACCATGATCTCCGCGTACCGAAGATCCGCCTTCATGGCATCGATCAACCGCGCCAGAGCGTCGTCCTTCTCCGAACGCCGCTCGCTAACGAGCGCTTCGGCAGCGATGACCGCAGTAGTAGCCTTGTTGAACGAATCGAGCAACGCTTGCAACTCCATTGACCCGATCGGTGGGCCCGGGAAGTCATCCTGCCCAGCCTCGAGCCCCGCTGCCAATACCTGCGCCAACTCCGCGATCTTGGGTTCTGTGCGAGGGAAACTCGCCATGAAATGCCTCCTACGTTAAGCGCTTGAACGGATGAATGCTCTAACGCAATGACACGCAACACGATAGGTATGCCTAGCGAGGTTTTGGCGACGGCCGTAACTCCTAAATGGAAGCCGACATCAAGCTAATGTAAGCCTATGATAACTAGATGTAAGCATGGTTTTAGCTATTGTAAGCCTACTTATGATAAATGGTAGGCATATTTTTATCGATGTAACCTTACCTCTAGTCGATGTAGCTCTACAATTAAACGGTGTAGGCTTACATCTAATTCTTTCATGTTTGCATCAGATAGATCTTAGCTTACATCATGCTAATGTAGGCTTACAACACGCCAATGTAGATGTAAGAACCGTGTGCGAATGCGCCCCTACGCGATTTGGGAGCCCGATCTTCGGGCGAGTCGGAGCGTCCGCCGCTTCACTAGCGGTTCATGGCTCGTTAACGAGAGCGCAGATACCATTGGTCGCGGTTGAAACCGCGAGATAGCTCCCTGATCCTCTCGCTCACCGGAGATTCATGAGGATACTGGTCGCTGGTTTGTGGACCGTTCTGTTGGCGACCCCTGCCCATGGCTGGACGCGTGACGCCGCCTCTTGCGAAAGCCTGTCGCTACAGTGGGTCAGGGAGCATCGATGATGCGGAAAACTTCACGTGCACAATGGACTTACTCGGGGAACTTCATCCGGCGCAGTTCTCGGTTCCGAGCTAATCCGCTCTGGGCCGCCGGATACCTTTGGATCGATGATGAGAACTGAGATCAAGCCTCACACCCTGTAACCGCCCTTGGCAAGCCTACCGGCCCTGCGTGCGAATACGCTCTGGGGCGGAACGGCGAATGAAAACGAGTCTGCCAGGCGATCGATCAAATTGAACGAGAGCGCGACACCGGTGGCGTCTATCGCGGCTGCTTGTGAGATGCCAGCTCGACGTAAGGCCTCGCCATCTTCCGGCGAGAGGTCAGCGGGTGTCAGTGTCATCTTCTGCAGAAAGCGCAACATCGCTCTCAATCGGTCGTCGATCACCGCGGTCTCGAAGTCATTCAGCACGCTGTCGACCAGCTCCTTGCCCAAAACGTGCGACGCGACCGCGCCGTGCGACCCCGTTCAGAACGGGCACTGGTTCTGACGCGAGACAAATGCGGCGAAGAGTTCACATTCGCCAATGCTCCACTCTTTGCTTTCTCGCATTACGGCATGAGTCAAGTCGCCGAATGGCTTCCCGAGAAACTCCGGCCGATAAAACAACATGCGCACGACGTCCGGCGGGTCGGAGCGCATCATCAGCCTCATCATCTTCAGAATCAGCTTGTGCTTCAGGCCGTGGCCGTTGTTTAGCCTGGTCAGTCGCATCACTCCTCCATCTGACGCTCGCCAATAATGGCGGCGAGTGCTAGCTCGAATCGTGTGTGTGCCGCACCTGTGGCAGCAGCAATCGTCAACTCGACGAGTGCTAGCTCGAATCGTGTGTGTGCCGCACCTGTGGCAGCAGCAATCGTCAACTCGAAGATCTGGTCTTCTGAATAGGTCTGCTTCAGCGTTTCGACATCACTGTCAAGCGTCTTGTATGCATGCATTGCGATCTTGTCCACCCACGCCCCGAGCGGGTCCGGCAGAGTTTGTGCAGCCTTGCCGCCGCCGCTCAGTTCGCTGGCTCGAGCGGCTACGGCTTGGCGCAAGGCGGGGTTCGCGTGCCCTGGGCCGGCCAACACGCTATCGATCAGGTGTTTGATTTGCCGATTGAATCGAATCATTCAACCTCCGACTCGTTTAATGTCAGGCGGCGGTGACTTCGCGCCGACCGACTGCAGTGATTGCTATTCTGTCCGGTTTTCGACCGGGCGTCAAATGCCTTACCTTGGGATCTGGAACGGTAGCG